>NZ_JBSMEZ010000143.1:0-9015 GCF_056498605.1 Profundibacter sp. | reverse complement strand
TCCAAAAGATAAAGGAATTCAAAAGGATAGCATTACGTGCATGTAAAACTGACGATAGTTTTAAGGCCATGATTTCAATCGTCGCAACCGTCATTCATTTGCGGTAAACGTCAACAGGCCCTAATCCAGATGTTCGGTATGCTATTATGCAAATCTCTAACGTGATGGACCACTTTAGTAATGGCATGAGTACTATAAGTGCGCGGTCACAAATTAAAATGGGGCTTACTGGAAAAGGTGTTCCTTTGATGCCCGTCGTCAGCGTTTCGGGTCCAGAGGCACATTAAACCAAACAAGTTTTGTTGAGTTCTCTTGGAATAGGAAATCAACAAGGGGCAGAGGGGCTATTTAACAGTCCGCCCCCCTTGCCATTCTTGCGGTATTCCTTATCGGTAAGTCTTACGCTTAGCGAACAAGGCCAAACGATGGATCACTTTCTATACCAAAATGGCATCCTGCATGCCGAAGATGTTGCCGTGCCTGAAATTGCGGCGCAGGTCGGCACGCCGTTTTACCTGTATTCCGCCGCCACCTTGCGCCGCCATTACCGGCTGTTTGACGAGGCGCTGGAGGGCATGGACCATCTGGTGTGTTACGCGATGAAGGCCAATTCCAATCAGGCGGTGCTAAAGCTGATGGCGGATATGGGCGCTGGCATGGATGTGGTGTCGGGTGGCGAATATGCGCGGGCGCGGGCCGTGGGTGTGCCGGGTGATCGGATCGTGTTTTCCGGCATTGGCAAGACCCGCGATGAGATGCGGATGGCGCTGAACGGTGGCATCCGGCAGTTCAATGTCGAGAGCGAGCCCGAGATGGTCGTGCTGAACGAGGTGGCGCTGTCGCTGGGTGTCGTTGCGCCGATCACCGTACGGGTGAACCCCGATGTGGACGCCAAGACCCACGCCAAAATCGCTACCGGCAAAAGCGAAAACAAATTCGGCATCCCGATTTCGCGCGCCAGAGAGGTCTACGCGCAGGCCGCTGCAATGAAGGGTCTGGAGGTGATCGGCATTGACGTTCATATCGGCAGTCAGTTGACCGAGCTTGCGCCTTATGAGGCCGCCTACCAAAAGGTGGCTGAGCTGACGAAACAACTGCGCACTGAGGGGCATACGATCAAGCGGCTGGATTTGGGTGGCGGTCTGGGCATACCTTATGAGCGCTCCAATGATGCGCCGCCCCTGCCGATGGAATACGGCCAGTTGATCAAGAATACTTTGGGTGATCTGGGCTGCGAGATCGAGATCGAGCCGGGGCGGTTGATTGCCGGTAACGCGGGCATACTGGTGACGCAGGTGATCTATGTGAAACAGGGTGAAGACCGCCAGTTCCTGATCGTGGATGCAGCAATGAACGACCTGATCCGCCCCGCGATGTATGATGCACACCATGATATTATTCCGGTGGTCGAGGCGGCGGCGGGGCTGGATAAGGCGCCTTATGACATCGTCGGCCCGATATGCGAAAGCGGCGATACATTTGCCAAACATCGTGATTTGGTGTCGATGGGTGCAGGCGAATTGGTCGCATTCCGGTCAGCCGGTGCCTATGGTGCTGTGATGGCGTCGGAATACAATTCCCGCCCGATGATCCCCGAAGTTCTGGTCGATGGGCATCAATTCGCTGTTATTAGGGCGCGGCCAACCTTGGAAGATATGATAAATCGCGATACCATACCCGAATGGCTCTAGGCGTATGAGCATGAAAGCGATGGTATGACCAAACAAAACCAGCCAGAAACGGATGCCTTGAAAGGGCTGGCAGGACCGCTGCGTCTGACCCGTCTGGGTATGGTTGCGGAACGGGCCACGCGGGCGTTTTGGCCGCTGTGGGCGGTTCTGATGCTGGCGCTGGCGCTGGTTATGTTAGGGGTTCAGGATTTCATATCACCCCGCGCAGCAATGACGGTGGCGGCGGTGTTTGCAGCGGCGGCAGTCTGGGCGCTGATTTACGGGCTGCGGCGGTTCCGCTGGCCGCGTGCGGATGAGGCAGTTGATCGGCTGGATCACAGCCTGCCGGGTCACCCGATTACAGCATTGGCCGATACGCAGGCCGTTGGTGCGGATGATGAAGCGTCGCAAGCGGTCTGGAAAGCACATCTGATACGAATGGCGGATCGGGTGCGCGGGGCGAAACCTGCGCCTGCGGATTTACGCATCGCATCGCGTGACCCCTATGCGTTGCGCTATGTGGCGGTGCTGGCCCTGTTGGTGGCCTTGCTGTTTGGGTCACTGTCCAAGGTGACCTCGGTTGGCGATATCGCTACGGGGCAAGGTGGTGCTGCATTGGCCTCCGGCCCCAGCTGGGAAGGCTGGATCGAACCCCCTGCCTATACCGGCAAGCCCAGTCTGTATCTGAATGACCTGTCTGAGGGTGAATTGAGCGTGCCAAAGGGCGCACGGATCACTGTGCGGCTCTATGGCGAAGTTGGTGCCTTGAGAATGCGCGAAACGGTTTCAAGCGATGTGGTTGAGATAGCCGACCCCACCGGCGTTTCCCACGAGGTAACAGTCACGCAGGACGGTATCCTTGCGATTGATGGCAAAGGTGGTGCCGAATGGACGATTGCCCTGTTGCCCGATATGCCGCCCGAAGTTCGGATTGATGGCGAGTTGGTGCGCGAGGCGCGGGGCATCATGCGCCAGCCATTTGCCGCCAGCGATGACTATGCGGTTGCGCGCGGCAAGGCCGAATTCCAACTGGATATGGACGCAATCGAGCGGCGCTACGGGCTGGCTGCTGTGCCCGAAGAACGTGCATCGATTGTGTTGGACCTGCCATTGCCGATCACGGGTGACCGTAGCGAATTTACCGAAGAACTGGTTGATGATCTGTCCGAACACGCATGGGTCGGCTTGCCTGTAACCCTGACGTTGACGGTCGAGGATGCGGCGGGGCAGACGGGACAATCTGATCCCGTGCAAATGATGTTGCCAGGGCGACGGTTCTTTGCGCCATTGGCGCGTGCGGTGATCGAACAACGCCGCGATTTGCTGTGGTCACGCGATAACGGCGCACGGGTGGCGCAAGTGTTGCGGGCGGTGACGCATCGCCCCGAAGGGTTTGTGCGTAACGACGGTGCTTATT
This sequence comes from Profundibacter sp., assembly GCF_056498605.1. Taxonomy (NCBI): domain Bacteria; kingdom Pseudomonadati; phylum Pseudomonadota; class Alphaproteobacteria; order Rhodobacterales; family Paracoccaceae; genus Profundibacter; species Profundibacter sp. Next base: position 5,928 of record NZ_JBSMEZ010000143.1, on the reverse strand, counting down.
TGATGCTGCGCGTGGCGCTCACACGGCTCGAGGCGGCGGTGGCCTTTGATATGACCACCGAGGCGCGCGATGAAATTGCTGCGGCCCTGTGGGAGATCGCGCTGGCGTTCGAGGATGGATCACTGGCGGACGCCAAGGAGCGCCTGCACCGTGCACAGGAACGTCTGGCAGAGGCGATGAAAAACGGGGCCAGCAAGGACGAGATTGCCGAATTGATGCAGGAATTGCGCGACGCGACCAAGGATTATATGCGCCAGTTGGCCGAACAACAGCGCCAGAATGGCGAGCAGGGCCAGCAGAACGCGCAAAACAGCGAGACCTTCAGCTTTACCCAAGAAGAGCTGCAAGCGCTGATGGACCGCATTCAAGAGCTGATGGAAGAGGGGCGGATGGAGGAAGCTGCCGACCTGATGGAGCGGATGAACGAGCTGATGGAGAACCTGCAAATGGCGGAGGGCGGTGAGGGCGGCGAGCAAAGCCCCGGCCAGCAGTCGATGGAGGATTTGCAGGATACCCTGCGCAATCAGCAAGGCCTGTCGGATCAGGCGTTCCGCGATTTGCAGGAACAGTTCAATCCGGATGCCAACCGTGGCGAGAGCAGCCAGAACCGTGGCGAGGCCGGTGGCCAAGGCGAAGGTCGCAGCCATGAAGGGCAAGGCGGGCAAGGGCAGGGCGAAAGCGGCGATGAAACGGGCCAACAAGGTGGCGGCCAGCAGGGCGAGGGGCAGGAAGGCAGTCTTGCAGATCGTCAGCAAGCGCTGCGCGACGAGTTGGAACGCCAGAAAGGCGGATTGCCAGGGGCTGGAACGCCCGAAGGCGATGCGGCGCGCGAGGCGCTGGGACGGGCCGAACGGGCGATGGAGGGGGCAGAAGAGGCGCTGCGTGACGGTGATCTGGCCGAGGCATTGAATGATCAGGCGGACGCGATGGAAGCCCTGCGCGAAGGCATGCGCAGTTTGAGCGATGCGATTGCCAAGAATGAGCAGCAGCAAAACCCGGGTCAACAAGGCGAGGCACAGGGCCGCGATAACGCCAATGCACGCGACCCGCTGGGCCGTGACAATAGTGGTCGTGGCAGGATCGGCACAGATGAAAACCTGTTACAGGGTGAAGATGTCTACCGGCGTGCCCGCGAATTGCTGGACGAAATCCGCCGTCGTTCAGGGGACCAAAGCCGCCCTGACGTGGAACTGGATTATCTGAAACGTCTGCTGGACCAGTTCTGATCCGGATTTAATATGCGCAATATCAAGAGTCGGAAGCGGTGCCCGACATTTTCGCGGTTGCGGTTTTCATCAGCTGGTCCAGCCAATCGCGCAACCCGTCCACCTTTTCAACATAGCTGTTCATATAAGGTTCGCTCGCGGGCAGTTTTTCAATAATCTGCGGGGCGTAAGCATAGGCAAGCAGTAGCAGCGTCGCCAGCGTTATGACCAGCCCGAACCCAAGCCGGAACCCACGACGACTGCGCTTTTTATCGGTGACGGAGACTTCGGTTTCGACATCGGATTCCGCCCGCAAAGTCGAATTGATTTCCTCGATATCGGGCAGCAGATCACTTCTTGGTGTGTTCTTGTCTGTCTCTGGCTCAATGCCGCGCAGACGTGCCGTTCGCTCGCTGATGGCGGCGTGGGTGTCTGTGCTGTTATCTGATTGGTCCAGCCCCAGATCGGGTTGTGTTTCCAATCCGCCCTGCGCCTCGCTTTGGCGGGCTTCGGTTTCTAGTGCGGCCTCTTCTCGCAGAACGTCCATGACCGCTTCGTCAGGTTTGCGTGGCTCCGGTTCCGGTTCCGGTTGTGGCTCGGGATCGGGCGTGGGTTCCGGTTCTGGCTCGGCGGGCTGAGGTTCTGGCTCAACTTCTGGTTCTTGCGGGGTTGGTGTTGGGGTAAATGCTTCTGCTGTATCGCCATCATCCAGTTGCGCCGCAGACTTCTGAAACCACGTCTTGCCGCAGCTTGAACACTGGACATCGCGCCCGCCTTTAGGAATGGCGCTATCGTCCACCTCGTATTGTGCATCGCAATTCGGGCATATTAACCGCATGGATTTCCCCGCCTTGGCCGCCTTCTGCTGCCAACCTGATTTCGTTAACTATTCCTGTTGTAGCAAGGGATTGGCGAAGATCAATCCTTTTGAGTGTTCTTTATATTGAAACATTGAACAATCTTAGGCACTACTGTCGCTAATTCAGCTAGGAAAGGGTCGAATGTGATCGAGCTGCAAAATGTTGCCTATAGTTATGGCGGGGGCGAATTATTGTCGGATATTTCGCTAAAACTGGCACCCGGATCGTTCCATTTTCTGACGGGGCCGTCGGGGTCAGGTAAAACCACCTTCTTAAAGTTGTGTTATATGGAATTGGCCGCGACATCCGGCCTTGTGCAGGTGTTTGGCCGTGATACGCGCGCGATGGACCGCAATGAAATTGCCCGTAACCGGCAACGGATCGGGGTGGTGCATCAGGATTGCCAGTTTCTGGACCACTTGCCATTATCAGCCAATGTGGCCTTGCCATTAACGGTTGCGGGGCGTGATGCGGGGGGCGAGGCCGAAAACCTGGACGATCTATTGTCATGGGTTGGGTTGGGCGGGCGTGCGGATGCACTGCCTGCGGAATTGTCGGGCGGCGAACGGCAACGGGCGGCGCTGGCCCGCGCGGTGATCATGTCGCCCGATGTGGTATTGGCGGACGAGCCAACCGGAAATGTCGATTGGGAGATGTCCAAACGGCTGCTGACCTTACTGGTCGAGCTGAACCGGATGGGCAAAACCATTATGATTGCCACCCATGATCTAAACCTGATCCGTGCGGCGAAATCACAGGTCAATGCGCGGGTGCTGCGGATCAATAATCGGCGGTTGCAACTGGCGGGGGCGGATCTGTGAGGTTGGACAAAGATAAGATATTTGCGTTGCTAAAGGGTGACAGGAAAGCCAACCAAGTGGTGCCGCCCAGCGGATACACCGCCACCCTAACGCTGTTCACATCGGCGGCGATGGCGTTTCTGGTCGTGTTTGCGATGGCGTTGTCGTTGGCAACGGGGCGGTTGGCGGATCGGTGGTCGTCTGAACTGGCGCGATCATCTACTGTGCGCATTTCAGCCCCGGCAGGACAAATGGAGGCCCAAACCCGCGCGGCGGTTGAGGTATTGCGCACCACGCCAGGTGTGGCCGAGGCGCGGGTGTTAAGTGATGAGGAGCAAATGGCGCTGCTTGAGCCGTGGTTTGGCCCAGGATTGCCGATAGAAAGCCTGCCGATCCCGCAATTGATCGAGGTGATCGAGGACAGCGATGGTTATGACACGGACGGGCTGCGGTTGCGTCTGTCGGCCGAGGCACCGGGGGCGGTGCTGGATGATCACACGCGCTGGCGCAAACCATTGGTCAAGGCGGCAGGGCGGCTACGGTCGCTCGGGTTTATCTCGATCCTGTTGATTGCTTTGGCGACGGGGGCGATGATTACGCTGGCGGCGAATGCGGCATTGGCGGCGAATGCACAAGTGATCCGCGTTTTGCGGCTGGTCGGGGCGCTGGACGATTACATCGCGCGGGCCTTCGTGCGCCGCTTTACCTTGCGGGCCTTGACGGGGGCGGCGGTCGGTTCACTTGCAGGAATGATCGCAGTGGCGTTTTTACCCAGTGCGTCGGTTGCGGGTGGGTTCCTGACGGGGCTTGGGTTTCAGGGCTGGCATTGGTTATGGCCATTTGTCATACCTCCAATGGCGGCAGGTGTGGCGTTTTGGGCTACCCGCGCTGCGGCTTTGCGCAGTTTAAGGGAACTGACCTGATGGGATATACGTTTCAATGGCTGCGAAGCCTGATTTTTTCGATCCAGATGTATCTGGCGATGCCCCTGATGGCGCTAGCCTATCTGCCGTTTGCGATTTTCAATCGTCACGCGGTTTATTCCTACGTTAAAACCTATTCGCGTTATTGCCGCTGGACTTTGGGCTGGATCGTCGGGTTGAAAACCGAAGTGCGCGGCGAGGTGCCGACAGATGCCTGCATGATTGCCTCAAAACACCAGTCATTTCTGGATGTGATCCTGATCATCAGCGTCGCGTGGCAACCCCGTGTGATTATCAAACGCGAGTTGCATTACCTGCCGGTGTTCCGGTTTTTCGGATCACGAATGGGCAATATACCGGTGAACCGCGGCAAGCGCGGCAAAGCGATTGAAAAGATGAAAGCAGACGTGGAAAGCGGTAAAAACCTGCCCGGTCAGTTGCTGATTTATCCGCAGGGCACCCGCATCGCGCCCGGGGTGAAAGCACCCTACAAGATCGGCACGGGGCTGTTGTATGAACAAACTGGGATGGATTGCGTTCCGGCGGCAACGAACGTCGGAGTTTTTTGGCCCAAACGCGGGGTGTACCGCAAACAGGGTGTGGCGGTGCTGGAGTTTTTACCGCGTATTGCGGCGGGCAAACCGCGGGATGAATTTATGGCTGAGCTGGAACAGGTAGTCGAGGCTGCCTCGGATCGTTTGATGCGTGAAGCGGGGATGGATGTGTGATGGACTATGTTGATTCAATCGAGGCGCTTGAGGCGATTTATGGGCAACCGAGCGAGGCGGCTATCGTTAAGGTCGCACATCAGCTGACCCCGACGTATCGGGCGTGGATCATGCGCAGCCGGTTTTGTGTGATATCGACGGTTGGGCCGGATGGCACCGATGGATCACCGCGCGGCGATGCGGGACCGGTGGCGGTTGAACTGGACGCCCACACGTTGGCGCTGCCCGACTGGCGCGGCAACAACCGTATAGACACCCTGCGTAACATTATTGCGGATGAGCGGATTTCGCTGATGTTCATGGTGGCTGGATCAACCACTGTGATGCGGGTGAATGGCCATGCGCGTATCACTACGGATGCCGAAATGCTGGAACGGTTCGAGGTGGATGGCAAACATCCCCGCTCGGTGATCATCATCAAAATCGCCGAGGTTTATTCCCAATGCGCCCGTGCTGTGATGCGGGCCGGTTTGTGGAAAGGATGGTGATTTGTCCGAAGGCCTGCCAACGGTTGGCGATATGCTGAAGGAAATGACTGACGGCACGTTTGACGGCGAAACCTATGACCGCGCTTGGGGTGCACGCGCCAAGGAAACGATGTGGTAGAACTGACCCTGATCCGGCATGGCCAAGCCCAGACAGGGGCCAAGGACGAGGCCAGTTATGACAGCCTGTCTGATCTGGGTCATCAGCAAGCGCGTTGGCTGGGCGAGGTTTTACGCGAGGGGCAGCCGTTTGATCAGGTTATATCAGGGGTGATGACCCGCCAGATCGAAACAGTGGAATCAATGGCGCTGGCGGGGGTGCCGCACAGCACCGATGTGCGGCTGAACGAGCTGGATTATTTCGGGTTGGCCGAGAGCCTGCGCGCCAGCGACGGGGTGGCAATCCCGCGTGATATTCAATCCTTTGCCCTGCACGTGCCGCAGCTGTTGAATGTGTGGCGGGGCGGCAAAATGCACGCCGGTCTGGAAACATATGACGAATTTTGCAGCCGGATCATGGGTGCTCTGCATAATGCGGCGGGGCAGGACGGGCGCATTGTGCTGGTCACCTCAACCGGCGTGATCGCGACCTTGGCGGCGATTTCGCTGGGGCTGGATATGGTGAAAAAGACCAAACTGTTCTTGAAAGTGATGAACACCTCGGTTCACAAGTTTGAACTGGAGGGGGATGATCTGCATCTGACCCAGTTCGGGGCCATTCCGCATCTGGAACATCCTGACCGTATTGAGGCCCAAACATTTGGCTAGAGCGAATCCAATAGGATTGGATTTGCTCTAGTGTATTAGGGCCTGTTGACGTTTACCGCAAATGAATGACGGTTGCGACGATTGAAATCATGGCCTTAAAACTATCGTCAGTTTTACATGCACGTAATGCTATCCTTTTGAATTCCTTTATCTTTTGGA
>NZ_JBSMEZ010000142.1:0-12230 GCF_056498605.1 Profundibacter sp. | reverse complement strand
TCCAAAAGATAAAGGAATTCAAAAGGATAGCATTACGTGCATGTAAAACTGACGATAGTTTTAAGGCCATGATTTCAATCGTCGCAACCGTCATTCATTTGCGGTAAACGTCAACAGGCCCTAGTTGGCAATAATAGTTTCAGGCGTTGGGTGTGTTGGCAAGGTTAATATATCCCCATAACCCAACGCCCCCCTCAGCGCGTCCCCCACATTAATACCAAGCGCCTCAAACTGATGTTCTCCCCCCTGTCGCTAACAGAACAGACAGCCCCCCTCCGCCCACGTCACTTGATCCGGTTACACAACGCCGGAGTACCCTGTGCCTACCCCATCCCCCCGCAACAACCTGCTTGGCATCCTCTCGGCCATCGGCGCGTCGTTCTTCTTTTCGTTCAACGACATGTCGATCAAGTTTATCAGCGGCGACTACGCCCTGCATCAAATTGTCCTGATCCGCTCGCTGATCGGTATGGTCGTATTGTTGGCCATCATTGTTCCGCTGGATGGCGGGTTAAGTGTGCTGCGCACCAAGCGCCTAAAGATGCACCTGTTGCGCGGCATGTGCGTTGTGGTTGCAAACATGACGTTCTTTCTGGCGCTGGCCGCGATGCCGTTGGCGGATGCGGTGGCGATATTCTTTATTGCGCCGATGTTGATCACGGTTTTTTCGGTGATCTTTCTAGGTGAGACAGTCGGCCCGCAGCGCTGGATTGCGGTGGTCATGGGGTTTGCGGGCGTTGTGGTGATGATGCGGCCTGGCAGTGACAGCTTTCAGGTGGTCGCGCTTTTGCCTTTGGTCTCGGCGACGTTTTACGCGGGGTTGCACATTCTGACCCGCAAGATCGGCGGCACCGAGCGGGCCAGCACGATGACCTTTTATATCATAATCACCTTTATCATTGTCAGCGCCTTGATGGGGTTGGTGGTTGGCGATGGGCGGTTTGCAGGCACCGGTGATGCGTCGCTTGAATTTCTGTTGCGGGCATGGGTTTGGCCCGCGCCGTCTGATTACCTGATCCTGTTGGGGATTGGTGTGGGCAGCACATTCGCCGGATATCTGATCAGTCAGGCGTATCGTCTGTGCGAGGCAGGGCTGGCCGCGCCGTTTGAATATACCGCGCTGGTTCTGGCGATATTCTGGGGTGTTTTGGTGTTTGGCGAATGGCCCGACGCAACGGCGTGGGTCGGGGTTTCGCTGATTGTCGGGGCAGGGCTGTTCATGCTGTGGCGCGAGGCGGTGGTCAAGGCCCGCACCACCAAAACCCGACCGTCAAGATTGGGATAATGTTCTGACGTTGGGTTTTGCTTGCTTGGTGGCAAATGTTCCCGCACCATCCTGCGCATGTATATTGATCGCCTGAAATTGATGTTCTCGCACCTGTCGCTGCAATTGCTGTTGGTTTTGTGGCTGCTGGGTTGGGTGATGTTGATTGCGACGGGGAACTGGCATTTGCTGTGGCTTGCTCCACTGGGTTTCCTTGCGCAAATGCTGAACGAATATTCCACCCACCGGTTTCTGTTTCACTGGCCGGCCCCGAAAAACCAGTTCTGGTTTGATGTGCTATACCGCGCCCATTACGGCCATCACGATTTCCCCAATAAACCGGCGCTGTTCTTTGTGCCGGTGTGGTTTGCCATCCCGATGGCGTTGATCCATGTCGCATTGGCCTACATGGTGCTGCGCCTGTTCGGGTTTGCCAATCCGGTGATCGGGGCCACCACATTTACATTTATCGGCGGCATTACCACGTTCATATTTTACGAATGGTTCCATATGACCGCGCACACCAACGTGAAGAAATGGGCGCTGGAGCGTCATGTAACGCGGTTGCACGGAATGCATCATTTCAGGGATTACCAGCGTTGGTATCACGTTAACCCGGGCGGGTTTGTGATTGACCGTATTATGGGCACGGCGATCCCCAATGACGAGATCAAGCAGAAGGGGCGGGTTGAATTCCTGTCGACTATGGGCCTGCGCCCTGATGATCCGCGCCTGATCAGTGCCCGCACACGGCTGGGGCCGGGGTATGGCATTACGCCGGATGAAATTGCGCGGGCCGGCAGGGTTTGATTATCGCTAGGTGAAATTTATCAAAATCTGTTGCGCCGCTGCACTAGGCGGGATGCCTTTGCATCTTTATATCCGCAGGTTGGAGCGTAAACGGGATTGGATATCGGGATGCGTAAGGCACGCCTTGGACTTTTTTGTGCATTATTGATGGGGTTTGTGACGGGCTCAGAGCCTGCCGTCGCGGGCGAACGTGTGACGCTGGGGTTTGGCCGTTTGTTGACCAATGATGCTTTGGGCGATGGCGAGGACCGCTGGCGCACAGGATCTTACGTTGTTTCAAAGCTGCGCGGGCGCAATGCGTGGACGGGGCAGCGGCCAACGCGTTTCGGTGATATCCTTGAATATCGCATCCGTGGCGAAGTTTTCGCACCTGATAATCTGACCACTCCGGCGGCAGGGGATCGACAGTTTGCCGGCGCGTGGTCTTTGGGGGTTCATACGCATTACCGTGCTGATCAGATTGAGGTCAGCATGGGTGTTGATCTGGTGATCACTGGCAAACAGACCGGTCTGGGCAACATGCAGCGCCAGTTTCACGATGTTCTGGGGGTAACGGCCCCTTCAGCGCTGGTGTTGGGCAACCAGATCGCAAACGGGTTTCACCCAACCATTTCGACCGAAATTGCCCGGCCCCTGCGGTTTTCTGACAAGGTAATGTTGCGTCCGTTTGCCGAGGGGCGTGCCGGTGACGAAACGCTGGTCCGGATCGGCGCGGATTTACTGGTCGGGGCTGTTGGGCAAAAGGATTTGCTGTTGCGCGACGTCACGACGGGGCATCTATATCGAGGAACGCAGGTTGCTGCGCGGGGCGGCGCTTTTGTATTGGGGGCTGACATCGCCAAGGTCGATAGCAGCATCTATCTGCCCGCATCGGCGGGTTATGTTCTGACCGATACGCGGTCGCGTTTGCGGGCTGGTCTACATTGGCAAAACGGCAGACGATCAGCGTTTTACGGTGTGACGTGGTTAAGCGAGGAATTCGTTGGTCAGCCGGAAGGCCAGATTGTCGGATCGGTCCGGATTAGCTGGCGTTTCTAGGGCCGCGCACCCGTCCGCGAAAAAAAACGAATCGGACTCTATCCAGAGTGATTCGTTTCGTGTTAGCTTGCCTGCAATAATAACGATAAAAAACGATGAGGCAGGCGTTCAGACATGGAAACGGGCTTTCGAGGCACGTTTGTCATTTCATGGTCGCAAACAGAAGTAGACGGCTTGCAGGCCGCATCCACCGATATGTTGTCGGTCGGGGCGGCGTGGCGGTGGACAGGCGAAGCAGTGCGGGTCGATGGCCCAGCTGAATTGCTGCTTTTGGATGGGGCAAAAGAGGTGGCAGATTTACGCAAACGGGCGGCACGCACAGTGCGTCGTCTGGTTGGCGCGGCACTACAACCAAAGAGAAATTACGATGACATCCAGATTGATGATCCGGTCATGGACGGCGGGTTTGTGATAACGGACGGGCGGCGCACCTTTACTGCAACCTTGATCGAGGTCAGCGATGATGCTCCGCCGCTATTGATGTTTCTAGATGAAATCCCGCCGGTGCAGACCGGCATGTGGGTGGTGAGCTGTTCAATCGGGCAGCCGGTTTCGGACCGGATGGCTGGCCAGACAGGTGGTGTTATCTGCTTCACAAAGGGGACCAAGATACTGACCCCCGATGGGCCACGGCTGGTTGAGGAACTGGGCGAGGGTGACAGGTTGCAAACCAAGGATGATGGTGGGCAGGAAATTTTGTGGATTGGTCAGCGCCGGATGACGGGTGCGCGGCTGCATGCGATGCCGCATTTGCGCCCTGTGCGAATTCTGGCGGGTGCTTTGGCAGAAGGTGAGCCGGACGAAGATTTGCTGGTATCGCCGGATCACCGGCTGCTGGTAAAAGGTCCTGCGGCCAATGTGCTGTTTAATACGCCCGAAGTATTGGTCGCGGCCAAGGATCTGGTAAATGACCATAATGTTTTGATCGAGCACGGGATGCGCGAAGTGACCTATATCCATCTGATGCTTGAGCGGCACCATGTGGTGTGGGCAAACGGTGTCGAGACCGAGAGTTTCCATCCGGCCAATACATCGCTAGAGTCGATTGATCAGGACCAGTGCGAACGCTTGTTCGAGGTTAATCCAGAGCTTGAGCAAGACCCGAATGCATATGGTGATTACGCACGGCGCAACCTTTCGCCATCCGAGGCGGAAATATTGAAATATGATGGTGTCGTTCACCATTGACTCTGATCCGCTAGCCGCCTAGAAGCCCCAAGTTCCCAGCTGTAACAGGCTGGGGATTTCATTTGGTGTTGGTGGCCCCTGTAAGGGGATGCCTGTCGCCCGAACCTGAAAAGGCGAGGGAAAGGACAACGCCCTTCTTGCGCATCCGCGCATATACAAACGAAGGAGAACAGCCGTGACCAAACGCACCGCTGCCAAGCACAAACTAGATCGCCGCATGGGCGAAAACATTTGGGGTCGCCCCAAATCCCCCGTAAATCGTCGTGAATATGGCCCCGGCCAACACGGCCAGCGCCGCAAGCAAAAACTGTCGGATTTCGGTATCCAGCTGCGCGCCAAGCAAAAACTTAAAGGTTATTACGGCGATCTGACCGAAAAACAATTCCGTCGCATTTATGGCGAAGCCGAGCGTGTTAAAGGTGACACCGGTGAAAACCTGATCGGCCTGCTGGAGCGTCGTCTGGACGCTGTTGTGTACCGCGCTAAATTCGTGGCAACCGTTTTTGCTGCGCGTCAGTTCGTGAACCACGGACATGTTCGTGTGAACGGCAAAAAAGTGAACATCCCGTCCTACCGTGTAAAAGAGGGTGACGTGATTGAAGTGCGTGATCGCTCCAAGCAAATGGTGGTTCTGCTGGAGGCTGTTCAATTGGCCGAGCGCGATGTGCCTGATTACATTGATGCGGATCATTCAAAGATGACAGCGACATTCGTGCGCACGCCTGCATTGGGCGATGTGCCGTATCCGGTGATGATGGAGCCAAATCTTGTGGTGGAATTTTACGCGAAGAATTAATCTTCGCCTTCACATCCGAGGTTTTAAAGGGCTGCGCGATTTGCGTGGCCCTTTCTCGTTACAGGGGCAGCGGCCGTCCTTCGGCGATGGTTTCCATAGCAAAGTAGGACGTCACGGAATCCAGTTCGACCTTTTCAATCAGCCGCTGATATACATGGTCATAACTGGCCATATCTTCGGTCACCACCTTGAGCATATAGTCGTAATTGCCACCGATGCGGTGAAAATCCACCACTTCGGGAATGGTCAGCACATGGCGACGAAACCGCGTCAGCCAATCTGCCGAATGGTGCCGGGTGCGCAGCATGACGAACACCACAAGCCCAAGGCCCAGTTGTTGGCGGTCCAGCCGTGCGGTGGCCCCTTGCAGAACCCCCGCCGCGGTCAGAGCCTGAAGGCGCCTCCAACATGCATTTTGTGATATGCCGATACGGTCGGCCAGTTGACGTTGTGAAAGATCAGCATTTATTTGCAGCTCTTTTAGAATACTTCGGTCAATATGATCGGCTAATCCTTGTTTCATGTTGTCAAAAGACATCCAAAAAGGAAAAATAACAAGTAAATCAGTGAATTAATTTCAATACTGTGGAGGTATTATCCAAAAAAACAGGAGAGATCATGCCGCTAAAGTCATTTATATCCGAAATTACAACAAAATCCCCGATGGATGACCTGCGTGCCGGATTGATCGGCGAGGGGGTGATGATCCCAGGTAAAAACGGCCCCGTGCCGCTGATCTATGCGGATTATGTGGCCTCGGGCCGCGCGTTGCGGCAGGTCGAGGATTTCATTAACCAAAAGGTGCTGCCGTTTTACGCTAACAGCCACACAGAGGACTCGTATTGCGGCGCTTACATGACCGGTTTGCGCGAAGAGGCGCGTGGGGAAATTGCGCGACTGACCAATACATCCGAGGCCTGTTCGGTGATCTTTACGGGAGCGGGTGCAACCGCAGGGCTAAACCGGCTGGTCAGCCTTTTGGGGGTCAATGGCGCGCAAAATCCGGTAGTGTTCATCGGGCCATACGAGCATCATTCAAACATGTTGCCATGGCGCGAGAGCAAGGCCGAAGTGGTGGAAATACCAGAATCTGAAAATGGCGGGCCAGATTTGGCAGCGCTTGAGCAGGCCTTGAAAGATCATGCCGGATCAGACCTGATGATTGGCAGTTTTTCTGCTGCATCCAACGTGACGGGCATTGTTACCGACCCAGATCCGGTGTCGCGTCTGCTGAAACAACACGGCGCATTATCGGTTTGGGATTATGCCGGAGGGGGGCCATATTTACCGATAGACATGCAATGCGGCACAAATGTTGAAAAAGACGCGGTGGTGATGTCGGCGCATAAATTTGCTGGCGGTCCGGCGGCGTCGGGTGTGTTGATCCTGCGCAAATCGGTCGTGCGCCAGACGGTACCGAGCTGGCCAGGAGGGGGCACGGTTTGTTTCGTTTCACCATGGAACCACGATTACACAAATAGCCTGTGCGACCGCGAAGAGGCCGGTACTCCCGATGTGATTGGCGACATTCGTGCGGCACTGGTATTCTTGGTCAAGGAAGCTGTCGGCGAAGATACAATCGCCGCGCGGGAAACCGAGTGTGTGCAAATGGCGCGGGCAGGCTGGGGCGAAAACCCGCGACTGACGTTGCTGGGGAATGAAGCTGCGCACCGATTGCCGATCTTTTCATTCGTGGTGCGTGATGGCGCGGGTAAGATGGTATCGGAACAGCTGTTCACCCGCATGCTCAGCGATATTTACGGCATTCAGGCGCGTGGTGGTTGCGCCTGTGCGGGGCCATACGGACATCGGTTGTTGGGTATTGATCGCGAATACTCAGATCATTTGCGCAGCGAAATTCTGGCAGGCAATGACGTGCATAAACCGGGTTGGGTGCGGCTGAATTTCGGCTATCTGATGCCGGATGAAACGGTGCAATACATCATCGATAGCGTAAATGAATTGTCGGGCAAATTTGAGGATATGTCAAAAAAATATTCCGCCTAAAGTTTGGCAGCGAAGCCACGTTCGCAAAAAGCGCGTCTTATCTGGCTGGCAATGCACCAAATCCTAAGCTAGAACGCTTCTTAACAGGAGTATTTTAGCCATGAGTGCAGATATTAATCCGCAACCCGGAATCATGCAGATCGACCTTTACCAAAGCGGCAAAGCGGTTGTCGATGGGGTGGCAGATGTGGTGAAGCTGTCCTCGAATGAAAACCCTTTTGGCCCCTCGGAAGCAGCGCAAAAGGCGTTTACCCAAGCGGCATTCCAATTGCACCGCTACCCGCCGACCGATCACGCCCCCTTGCGCGCGGCGATTGGCGAAGTGCACGGGCTGGACCCCGAGCGGATTATCTGCGGAGCAGGATCAGACGAAATCATCACCTTTTTATGCCAGGCCTATGCGGGCGTTGGTGACGAGGTTTTGTTCACCGAACACGGATTTTCGATGTACCGCATCTCGGCACATGCCGCAGGCGCCACCCCTGTCGAGGCCAAGGAGCGCGAGCGGGTCACCGATGTAGATGCCCTGCTGGCCGCTTGCACTGACAAAACCCGATTGGTGTTCATCGCCAACCCGAACAACCCGACCGGCACAATGATTGGCGGCAACGAAGTCGCCCGTTTGGCCGATGGTCTCCCGCCCAAAGCATTGCTGGTTCTGGACGGGGCTTACGCCGAATATATCGAAGGGTTTGATGCTGGTGCAGCCCTGATCGAGGGGCGTGATAATGTGGTGATGACGCGCACGTTTTCCAAAATCTACGGGCTGGGCGGATTGCGCATTGGCTGGGGTTATGGGCCAAAGGCGGTGATCGATGCATTGAACCGTGTGCGTGGGCCGTTCAACCTGTCCGAGGCGCAAATGTCTGCCGCTATCGCTGCGGTGCGTGATCAGGATTACATTGATAAATGCCGTGCTGATAACGCAAGGATGCGCGATTGGTTGGCCAAAGCCCTGACCGATTTGGGGGTGCCGTCGGACGCATCATCAGCCAACTTTATTCTGGCGCGATTTGCCTCGGAACAAGAGGCTGTGGCCTGTGACGCCTATCTGAAATCCCAGGGGTTGATTGTGCGCCTAGTGGCCGGATACGGTTTGCCAAACTGTTTGCGGATCACAATCGGTGATGAAGCATCCTGCCGCCGCGTGGCCCATGCGGTGGCTGGGTTCAAGGAGTCGCAGTGATGGCACAGATTTACAACCGTGTTGCCCTGATCGGGCTAGGTCTGATCGCGGGATCAATGGCGCAAGCAATGCGGCGCAATGGATTGGCAGGTGAAATCACCGGCTATGCACGATCCGCTGAAACGCGCAAAGTGGCAGCTGACATCGAGCTGGTTGATCGGGTTTGCGACAGTGCTGCCGAGGCAGTGGAGGGCGCCGATCTGGTGGTGCTGTGCGTGCCTGTCGGTGTGATGGGCGCAGTTGCTGCCGAGATCGGGCCGCATTTGCAAACCGGCGCAACGGTGTCCGATGTTGGATCGGTCAAACGCGCGGTGATAGATGCGGTTGGCCCGCATATTCCCGATGGCGTGCACTTTGTTCCGGCGCACCCGCTGGCGGGGACCGAAAAATCCGGACCCACTTCTGGGTTTGCCGAACTTTTTGACGACCGCTGGTGCCTGATCGTGCCAGTCGAGGGCACGGATGTTGCCGCTATACAGCGACTGCGAGATTTGTGGGTCAGTATGGGCGCACTGGTCGATGAAATGGAGGCCGACCACCATGATCTGGTGCTGGCCGTGACCAGCCACGCGCCGCACCTGATTGCCTACACGATGGTCGGTGTGGCCGATGATTTAAGCCGCGTCACCGACACCGAAGTGGTGAATTATTCGGCCACCGGGTTTCGGGACTTCACCCGTATTGCCGCGTCCGATCCGACCATGTGGCGCGATGTTTTTCTGAACAACAAGGACGCAACGCTGGAAATACTGGGCCGTTTCACCGAAGAACTGTTTGCCCTGCAACGGGCCATTCGCACCGGCGACGGAGATTATCTGTTTGATTATTTCACTCGCACAAGGGCGATCCGGCGCGGGATTATCGAGGCGGGTCAGGATACGGATGTGGCCGATTTTGGACGGGTGAAAAAGTAGAGCATGGTTTGGATGCGGACATTTTTGATAGCGCTGCTCTGCATAATTGTGGGGCAGGTGGCGTTGGCCAAGGCGCCTGTGACGTCATTACGTCCAAAGGCACGACCCGTCGGTATTACCAGTTATGTACCCCGCCAAATTGCGGCGCCGGTTTATTTCAATGCTCGCATCCGGCCAAAACCGCGCCCTGTAACGGCGTCGGATACACGCTATCGGGACCGGATCGAGACACATCCGGATGTGGCGGTGTTTTTGCGGGACGCGCCAGGGTTGCAACGCTCATTACGTCCCGCTTCTCGGCCCAGAAACATGCGCCGGATTGTGGCGCGTGCCGATACGGCGCCAATTGCGGTGAGCGGAGAAGTGCGCGGGCCGCGGCGTGGATCGGTATGTGGTGACAGGGCCATTCGTGGTCAGGCGATTGCCCGCATTCGGGGCCGACTTAGTGCTTGTGGTATTGCCAATCCGGTCAAGATTACCGCGATCGATGGCGTTGCATTAAGCACGCCAGCGACGCTGGATTGCACCACGGCAAAGGCGTTAAAGCAATGGCTGCACAATGGCGCGAAACCGGCTGTGGGGCGCATGGGTGGTGGTATTCAATCTCTGCGCGTGGTGGCGAGTTACGCTTGCCGGACCCGCAATAATCAGGCCGGTGCCAAGATTTCGGAACATGCAAAGGGGCGCGCGATTGATATTGCTGCGATCAACCTGAAGGACGGGACGTCGCTGACGGTGCTGACGGACTGGCGCAACCGTCGCAAAGGTGCGGTTCTAAAACGGATGCACAAGGCGGCATGCGGGCCATTTGGTACGGTTCTGGGGCCAAACGCGAACCGGTATCATCAGGACCATTTCCATTTTGATACTGCCAGATACCGTGGCGGATCGTATTGCCGTTAGTTTAGCCGTGGCGCGGGGCCGATTGGCAGTGGCCCCAACAGCATTTGACCTGAGGCAAAATTCAGTGGTGCTTTGATCACATTTTCACCGCTCGACATATCGGCCAGAACCCTTAGGGCATTCTGGATGGTTTGGGCAAAATCGGGGTCTACCGCATTGGCATTTTCAGCCAGCTGATACATTTTCTGCCAATTTGTGGCGACCAGATCCAGCGTGCCGTTTGGATATCCGTTTCGGTCAATCTGAAGGGTTCCGCTGGCTTGAAACTGCACCTCGCCCCAGAGGATGGTCAGGCTTGTCACACTGATTTCAGTAAGTTGCGGGGTGTTGGCGCGTTCGGCCAGCAGATTCCACGGGTGAGTGAAACCAAGGGTGCTGTCGAGCGATATTCTGTCGAATACTGCAGGCTGTTGCTGGGCCGGATCAATCGCCATGCGTAACGGGTCAGGCAGAGTGATGGCATTGGCCGAAATGGCCAGATCGTAATGTAGCGGGTTTGTCGGGGTGCTGCGGGTGGCGATACTGCCGTCCTTGATCGCGGTTTTCCAACCGGTACTCGAGGCCACCGCCATATTATTCATTACGAAACTGCTGCGCTCAATCTCCAGCGCTTTATCCAGCAGTGAACTGGCATTGAACACCACACTGCCCTTGATTTCGTCACTGGTGATTTGCAATTCCTGATCCGGCAAGCGCAGGGTCTGGGTGTGCGGCAGCGCGGCGATGATGTGGTAGGGTTTATAGCTGAGCGCATATATCTGGAAGAACGGTGCGCTCCAGCTGATGCCATTTTTGGTGTCAACCACGCTGATGTCGGACAGGCGGGTGTCAAACCGGTTGGGAAACCCGCGCACGGACAGATCGGAATAGGTGATTTGGATCGGATCATCGGCGCTGTGTTCGGATGCCAGATAATCCTTTAGGCCGGTTTCGAGGGCAGATGAGCCGACAAACCAGTATCCGCCCCACAGGCCGAATATGATAACAATGATAGCGATCAGTTTACGCATTATGGCCTCTTTTAACCTGTATTGATCTGTTGTTTATAGGGGCTAGGGAAAAAGGGCCAGAATTGATGACACAATCGCCGATATGGGTGTTCGGGTACGGATCACTAATGTGGAATCCGGGGTTTGTGTTTGCCGAAAAGCAAATTGCGAAATTGTCGGGGTATCACAGGTCATTCTGCATGCGCTCAATCCATCATCGCGGCACGGTGACAGACCCCGGACTGGTGTTGGCGCTGGATGCAATGGAGGCGGCGTCTTGTGACGGGCTGGCGTTTCAGGTGGCAGGTGCGCAGGCGGATCAGGTGCTGGACTATTTGCGCGAACGCGAGCTGATTTCATCGGCTTATGTTGAGGCAGTACTGCCGATTACCCTGCGCGATGGGCAATCTGTTCAGGCGGTAACCTATGTGATGGATGTGGACCATCAGCAATATTGCGGCCATCTAACGCTGGACGAGCAAGCGGGGATCATCGCAACGGCCATAGGCGGGCGCGGGCCGAATGACGAATACCTGCACAACACGGCGGCGCATTTGCACGAACTGGGCATAGCCGATAGTGATCTAGACTGGTTGTCGGACCGGGTGCGCGAACTGGCTTGATGCGCCAAATAATTTGCCGGTTGGCATAGCCTGCGCATGGCACTATCCTTGGGCAAAACAACCAATCAGGTCAGGAACTGTCCAGATGGACCAGCCGGATCACGAGGCCGAGTCATATTTCGCCCAACCCGTACGTCAGATCCTTACGATGCTGATTGTTCTCGGGCTTGTCGGGTTTGGAACCTACATCGCTTTTCCGCGTGTCGCACCGGTGTTTTTGGCCAACCCGTTGTTGAACGGGTTCATTCTGTTTGTGTTTCTGGTCGGGGTGTTTGCCTGTTTCTGGCAGGTGTTTCAACTGGTTACGTCGGTAAACTGGATCGAGGGGTTTGTTGCTGATCGCGAAGAACACGAAGCGGTCAATGCGCCGCGCTTGCTGGCTCCACTGGCGGCGCTATTGCGTTCGCGCTCGGCCAAGATGCAGATTGGCGCGTCGTCATCACGCTCGATACTGGATTCAGTCGGCACACGGATTGAAGAAGCCCGCGACATTACCCGCTATATCGTCAACC
>NZ_JBSMEZ010000141.1:0-16378 GCF_056498605.1 Profundibacter sp. | reverse complement strand
GGCCCGGGTGCCACGCTGGGCGGTGCCATTGCGCAATCCCTGATCGGGATTGACTGGCACGGGGTTGGCGACAAGGCGGCGTTTCAATTGCGCCAGTCAGATAATCCGGTATTGATTGCGATGGGGCGGGATGACCAACGTCCGAAAACAACAAAGCGCAGCTAAAAGCCGCGCCATGTAATCAGAATCGTTATTTGATCGGGAACCTAGCTGCCCCAGCTGCGAACCTGACCGCAATCCATATGCACAAAGTTGGAGCGGGAATATTTGCCAACACCACCGCCACCACAAGACAGCCCAGCTTTGAACATCTGGTTGACCGAGCGGGATTTCAAACGCAAATCCCCAGCCTGACCCTTCATATGCAGCGAGTTCTTGGCAACCCCGCGCGAGCGCGAGCGCAACATCGCGTTGGTTTTTGGCGAACGATAACCGGACAACAGTGTATAAGGCTCAGTCACATCCATCAGATTGTGGGCCGCCGCCATGATATCGAAATTGCGGATATCCATGTTTTTGGTCAAATCTTCGCGCCAGTCGCGCATGAAATAATTGATTTCTTTGACCGCGTCCTTGATGTATTTGCCTTCGATCCAGTAGATCGTATCCATATTTTCACCGGTGCGGCCGTTATACATGCGCAGGCGGCGAATATCGCCCCCCCCGCGCAGAAAACCTGCGGCATTGGCGTAGGAAGGAGCGGCCACGATTGTGGTTGCGGCAAAAGCCCGCAAAACACCGCGTCGCGTGATCAAGGATTTTTTACTGCCCGTATTCATATCGTTCATCATCGTCTTATCGCCTGTCCCGTAGCGTTGCGTCCGCATTTATATGCGGTTACATGCCATTACATCCCCAGATGTTGGGGTCTTATTACACATATCGAATCAATCACCAAGTCAGGATTGTCGATAAGTCTTTCAAACAAGTAAAATCGGCAATTTATTGCTGAAATTGTGTTTGTGTTGTGGAAACGCTGAATATTGGGGGGGCAATCATGCCTCACCACGACATTTTGTGGTGATCTAATGCGAAAGTGAATGGACTTGGGCCGAAAAATTAACGATTGTATGCGTCATTAAGTCCATGGGTAATAAAACTGTTTAGGGGTTCAAGATGAATAGCGCGCTTTTTCAAATGCGTAATGTGCACAGCTTTGTCGCGGCTTTGGCCGTATCGATCACGCTTGCATTGGCGGGGGGCCCTGCAAATGCGCAGGTTACGGCCTATAAACAAGCGGTCGCCGAGGCGGCAGCAAAGGATGCGGCGCTGGCCGAATTCTACAAGGCCCGCAATTACAAATCGATCTGGACTGGCCGTTTGGGCAAAGATGGCCAACGCCGCAAGGCGCTGTTGGCGGCTCTTCGCAAGGCTTCCAGCCATGGATTGCCGGTCAACCGGTATGATCCGGCGGTTATTGCGGCCAACCTGAAAGCCTCGCGGACGGGGCGCGACCGTGGCCGCTTGGAAGTCGAGATGAGCCGAATATTCCTGCAATATGCCGACGACATCCGTTCTGGCGTTGTGAACCCGCGCAAAATCGACAGCGGTATGGTGCGCGAAGTTCGGCGCTGGAACCGGCTGCAAACGCTGATCGCGTTCGAGAAAAGCTCACCGAAGGGGTTTCTGAAACAGCTGGCTCCGAAAACACCGGAATATGTGCGTCTGATGAAGGAGAAGCTGCGGCTTGAGAAACTGCTTGGGCGTGGTGGGTTTGGCCCAAAAGTCGGGGTTGCCTCGCTTAAGGTTGGTGCCGGTGGCGGCCATGTGGTTGCTCTGCGCAACCGTTTGATCGCGATGGGGTATCTGAAACGCTCGGCCTCGCAATCCTATGACGCGAAGATGCAAAAAGCGGTGCAGCTGTTTCAACTTGACCACGGCCTGCCAACGGATGGCGTTGCCGGCAAAAGCACAGTGTCCGAGATTAATAAATCAGCGCAATATCGCCTGCAATCGATCATCGTTGCGATGGAGCGGGAACGCTGGTTCAATCAGGATCGAGGCAAGCGGCACATCTTGGTCAATTTGACGGATTTCACCGCAAAAATCATCGACAACGGCAAGGTGACATTCGTGACCCGTTCGGTTGTGGGTAAAAACGAGGGTGATCGCCGCACGCCGGAATTTTCCGATGTGATGGAGTTTATGATCATCAACCCGACATGGAATGTGCCGCGCTCAATCACTGTAAAAGAATACCTGCCACTGTTGAAACGGAATCCTAATGCAGTTGGTCATTTGCGTGTCGTCGATTCGCGTGGCCGCACAGTGAGCCGTGGGTCGGTGAATTTTGCACAATATAATGCGCAAACATTTCCCTTTAACCTGAAGCAGCCACCGAGCCGTGGGAATGCGCTGGGTCTGGTGAAATTCATGTTCCCGAATAGATATAACATCTACTTGCATGATACTCCGTCGAAAAACCTGTTTGCCCGCAATGTGCGTGCGTTCAGCCACGGCTGTATCCGGCTGCAACAACCGTTTGATTTTGCCTATGCACTGTTGTCCAAACAAATGGCCAACCCGCAGGAATTCTTTCAGGCCAAGCTAAAGACAGGCCGCGAAACGCGGGTTGATCTGAAGGAACCGGTACCAGTACACCTGATTTACCGCACTGCAATCAGCAAACCAAAAGGCGGAATGGAGTATCGCCGTGACGTTTATGGACGGGACGCCAAGATATTCAACGCCCTGACCAAGGCCGGGGTGGTGCTGCGCTCGATTGGCGGGTAAAACCAACCCAACAAAGTGATTTGCGTTTAAGGTTAAACATAACTCACTCATAATGTTGGGGGCCATGATGGGCTATACAGTTTCAGAAATAGCAACAGCGCTGGGGGCAAAAGCCGTTGGCGCTGTTGACGTCTTGATACAGGGCGCATCCGAACCGGCGAGTGCAGGGCCGGATGATCTGGCCTTGGCGATGGATGCTAAATATGCCGATGGGTTGGCCGTGGGGCAGGCCCGCGCCGCGATCCTGTGGGACGGGGCCGATTGGCAGGCGCTGGGGCTAGAGGCCGCAATTTTTGTGCCGCGCCCGCGCTATGCGATGTCGGGGCTCACCGCGCTGATGGATTCAGGCCCCGAGATCGAGGCGGGCATCCACGCAACGGCGATTATCCATAAGGATGCTGTGATCGGCGAGGGGGCTGCGCTTGGCCCCTTTGTGGTGATCGGCCGCGGCGCTGTGATTGGCGCACGGGCGCGGATTGCCAGCCACGTCAGCGTGGCCGAAGGGGCCGTGATCGGTGATGATGCGCTGCTGCTTCAGGGGGTCAGGATCGGGGCGCGTGTAGTAATAGGCGACCGGTTTATTGCGCAACCCGGCGGGGTAGTCGGCGCGGACGGGTTTTCATTCGTCACGCCGGAAAAATCCACCGTTGAAATGGCGCGCGAAAATCTGGGCAAAGATGTTCAGGCCAGCGCCCAAAGCTGGACCCGCATCCATTCGCTGGGCGCGGTTGAAATCGGCGATGATGTGGAAACCGGCGCCAATGTTACCATTGATCGGGGCACCATCCGTGCAACGCGCATCGGGCGCGGCACCAAGCTGGATAATCAGGTCCATATTGGCCACAATGTGCAAGTGGGCGAGGATTGCCTGCTGTGCGGGCAGGTCGGCATTGCTGGATCGTCAAACATTGGCGACCGAGTGGTGATGGCAGGGCAATGCGGTGTGTCGGACAACATTTTTGTTGGCGATGATGTGGTCGCGGGCGGGGCAACCAAGATATTTACCAATGCCCCAGCGGGGCGGATTTTGTTGGGCTCGCCCGCTGTAAAAATGGAAAGCCACGTCGAGATGCAAAAAGCACTGCGCCGCTTGCCGCGCCTTGCCAAACAGGTGGCCGAGCTAAAGGCGGGGTGGACGCGCAAGGACTGATCCAATTCAAATGTTTGAATAAAAAAGTGCCGCCCGATTATGGGCGACACTTAAGAATTGGATCGTTAGATTTCATTTACTTGTTGGCTGCCAAAACAGCGTTATACCCATCGGTGAAACCGGTCAGCGACATTGTCACAACCACCTTCTGGTCTGGCGCAGCCACAGGCACAACCGTTATTTTGGCGGTTGCGCCGCGTTTGAAAGAAGCCACATCCGCATTTGAAAACCCGATACGGGAATAACAGCCAGCGGCGCCACACCATGTAAACGGGTAGCGTTTGGTCGGGCCGCCATCAATTGCCAGCGTCAACTGCTGTGTCAGCAGCGTTTCAAGCGGTGTCACAATTGTTGCACCGGCGGCGGCCTGCTGGCCATCGGGAAGGCTAATGAAGTTGACTTCGGCAACACCATTTCCATTCTCATCCTTTAACAACTGATACAATTGGCATGGCTCATGTTCGCCTTCGGGCACACGAAAGCACTGTAATTCCCAGTCGCCATATGCTTCTTTTACATAGACCGTGCCAACGCCGTTTTCGGCGTTAACATCCACACCCATTGATCTTTCGACCTCAGTGGCAACGGCAGGGGCTTGCGAGTCAGTTTCTGTCGTTGTTTGCTCGCCGTTGGTTGTTTCGGTTTCGCTTTGTATACTGGGTGTTGTAGTTTCTTGTGCAACCGCCGCCCCACTAAAGGTCAGAATCAAGGCAAGAGTGCAAAATTTTTGTAGGTAGGACATATGTTTGGTTCCATTATCTGCTGTCGCGTCTATTGCCGTCTAACACGTCATAAAAGAAGAGTCAGGCCGCATTTTTGGCGGTATTTTTATCTTTGGGCAAAATATTGCCAAGATGGTAACAAACCAAAAAAGAAAAGGGCCTGAAAACAGACCCTTTTCCTATTGAAGTGCTCCCCGTCGGACTGGCCGACTTATTATTGAAGACAAGCTACGGCGTTTTGCCGCAGGCGTCAACTTTTATAATGATTTGTGATCCAGCCTTACCGTCAGGCCTTTAACAAAAAAAGGCCGCACTACAAGAGTGCGGCCAGTCTAACAGGGAGGAAGTATGTCCAAACGAAAGAGGACTTAACGTCTGAACGTAATCTAAGTCTGGCGTAAAATGATTAACATTGTATTTTCATCTGTAAGAAAAAAGAAGAAATACGATAAAGCGGGGGAATTCGCAGTGAGTGAAGATCGGATATTTATTGGTGGTGGCGGTGTTGATTACGGCGATCCACAGGAAATGCAGTTGAAATACGCCAACCGCCACGGGCTGATTGCGGGGGCGACGGGGACGGGTAAAACCGTGACCCTGCAAATTCTGGCCGAAGAACTGTCGGCCTCAGGTGTTCCGGTGTTTATGTCGGATGTGAAGGGCGATTTGTCTGGGCTGGCTGTGGCGGGGTCAAATACATTCAAATTGCATGATGCCTTCACCAGCCGCGCCGCCAAAATCGGCTTTGACGATTACACCTATAATGCGTTTCCGGTGACGTTCTGGGATTTGTTCGGTAAATCCGGCCATCCGATCCGCACCACCGTGGCCGAAATGGGCCCGCTGCTGATCTCGCGTTTGTTGGAGCTGTCCGAAGCGCAAGAGGGCGTGCTGAACATCGCCTTCCGTGTGTCGGATGAACAAGGTTTGCCGCTGCTGGACCTTGCGGATTTGCAGGCGTTGCTGGTCTGGGTCGGGCAAAACGGCAAGGAATTATCCCTGCGCTATGGCAATGTGTCACCTGCATCCGTCGGCACCATCCAGCGCCGTTTGCTGGTGCTGGAAAATCAGGGCGGGGCCAACCTGTTTGGTGAGCCGGCACTGGAACTGGCCGATATGATGACCGTTGACCCAGACGGGCGCGGGCGTATCAACATTCTGGCGTCTGACAGCCTGATGGCGGCACCGAAACTATACGCGACCTTTCTTATCTGGCTGCTTAGCGAATTGTTCGAGGAATTGCCCGAGGTCGGTGACCCTGACAAACCCAAGCTGGTGCTGTTCTTTGACGAGGCCCACCTGCTGTTTGACGGGGCACCCAAGCCGATGATCGACAAGGTCGAGCAGGTCGCCCGCCTGATCCGGTCCAAAGGGGTCGGGGTGTATTTCGTCACTCAAAATCCGCGCGACATTCCCGAGGATATTCTGGGCCAGTTGGGCAACCGTGTGCAACACGCGCTGCGGGCCTATACTGCGCGGGATCGCAAGCAACTGATGCATGCGGCAGAAACTTACCGCGACAACCCGCGGTTTTCCACCGAAGAGGCGATCCGCGAGGTTGGTGTGGGCGAGGCTGTGACCTCGATGTTGGCGCGTAAAGGTGTGCCCGGCGTGGTCGAACGCACCTTGATCCGGCCACCATCCTCGCAATTGGGGCCAATCAGCAAAGCCGAGCGTCGCGCGGTGATTGCCGCATCGCCCGTGGCCGGAAAATACGAGACAAAGCTGGACCGCCAATCGGCGTTCGAGATGTTACGCAAACGGGCCAATGATGCGGCGACAGCTGCCGAAGAAAGCGAGCGGGCCGAGGAAGAGGCCGATCTGGCGTTGCGTGAATACAAGGCCGGACGGCGCTATACGGGCGCGCGGGTTGAACGCTCTACTTCACGCAAAACCCGCAAAGATGCCAGTTGGGGCGGCGCGATTGGGAATGTGATTTTGAAAGAGCTGAAGGGCACCACCGGCAAGCGCATTGTGCGCGGGATTCTGGGCGGGTTTTTCAAGGGGCGTTAGCCTGAATGAGGACAGGGCGTTAAGCCGCAAAAGAGGTATGACATGACACAAGCTGAAACGTTCAAATCGCTACATGTAAAATCCGATCCAGTCGTGTTGTTTAACGTCTGGGACGCCGGCACAGCGGCAATTGTGCAATCCGCCGGCGCCAAGGCGATTGCCACGGGCAGTTGGCCGGTGGCCGCAGCGCAAGGCTTTGAGGATGGCGAAAAAATTCCACTGGAGTTGATGCTGGAAAACCTGCGTCGCATCGTGGCAGCGGTTGACCTGCCAGTGTCGTCCGACATCGAAGGCGCTTATAGCATGGCCCCAAAGGGGGTAAAGGACACGGTCGTGCAGGTGGCTCAGACGGGTGCTGTTGGGTTCAACTTCGAGGACCAGATCGTTGGCGGTGGCGGGTTGCATGATATTGACGTGCAAACAGCACGGGTAGCGGCGGCCCGTGACGGGGCGGATCAGGCGGGCAGTAACATCTTTATCAACGCCCGCACCGACCTGTTTCTAAAGGCCAAACCCGAGGATCATGCGGACCTGCTGGACGAGGCATTAACCCGTGCGCATGCTTATGCTAGGGCAGGGGGTGACGGGTTCTTTGCGCCTGCTTTGACGGATGAGGCGCTGATCAAACAGCTTTGTGCCGACTGCCCGCTGCCGGTCAACATCCTTGCGTTACCCCACGCGCCATCGGCCTCGGTTTTGGCCGATCTGGGTGTGGCCCGCATCAGCCACGGCCCAGTGCCATATAAGAAGATGGCGGCATGGTTTGAGGGCATGGCAAGGGCAGCAATTGACTATCGGTAGCCCCCACATATTCAGAAAAGTGAAAGCCGCGATTGCCATCTGCACAGCGGCTTTCTTTTTCTACGCATATTACACCTAGTATTTCATATGGCGAGAATGTTTTAACGAACTGGGCCGATGTTTTGACAGCGATACCGGTATTGTTTTTGTTGAACAAACAGGTCCGATTTGGCTGATGCTCGGGATTTTGTCGTTAGGGATTGCGATCTGGACGGTGCGCCCAAGAGGGCGATGAAAACTCTAGCGGCCCATCCTCTACAACGGTTTGATCTTCAACTTCGTAATCCGGTTGGCGTGCCGCCCTAACACCTCAAACCTAAAACCGTGGAATGAAAACACCTGACCCACAGACGGGATCATCTGGGATTCGTGCATTACCAAACCGGCGACCGTGATTGCCTCTTCGTCGGGCAGGTTCCAGTCAGTGGCGCGGTTCAGGTCACGAATGGTCATGGCGCCTTCAACCACAAATTGCCCATCGTCCGCCTGACCAATGGTCGGCTCGTCGTCCCTGTCAAATTCGTCGGTAATCTCGCCGACAATCTCTTCCAGAATATCCTCAAGCGTGATCAACCCCTGTATTGAGCCGTATTCATCCACCACCAGCGCGAAATGCGCGTGGCGATGCAAAAACTGGCGCATCTGGTCGTCCAGCGTTGTGGTCTCGGGCACAAAATAGGGTTTTTTGGCCACTTGCATCACGTCAAACTCTTGCAGTTTGTCAAAGGATGCATCTGCGCCACGCATCAATTCGTGCATCGCGCGCAACAGGTCTTTGGCGTGGATCACACCAACAATGTTATCAGGGTCATCACGAAACAGCGGCAGGCGGGTGTGGGCCGAATCCAGACATTGTGCCAGCACGGATTGCGGGTCATCCCCAACATCGATCATCTCGATGTTGGATCTGTGCAGCATGATTTCCTCGACCGTGCGCTCATTCAGATCAAGCGCACCCAATATCCGGTCGCGGTCTTCTTTCTGGACGATCCCCTCGGAATGGCCCAGCGAAATAGCGCCTGCGATTTCCTCGCGCACGGCCAGCATTTGACTGTCGGCATCCACCTTGACGCCAAAGGCCCGTAGCATGATGCGCACGAACCAACGGATTGCGGCGACGATGGGCGAAAACACAATGATCACCAGTTTGATAATTGGTGAAACCCTTGCTGCGGCAACTTCGGGGTTGGTGATCGCATAGGTTTTGGGCAGCACTTCGGCGAACACCAGCACAAGGAGGGTCATCAGCAACGTGGCCAGTGCCACGCCGCTTTCGCCAAACAGGCGGGTGAACATGGCGGTGGCCAGGGCGGCGGCCAGAATATTCACCAGATTGTTGCCCAGCAGAACTGCCCCGATCAGCCGCTCTGTGTCCTCGGTCACATCCAGTGCGCATTTGGCGCCTTTGCTGCCCTTGTCGGCCTGCGCCCGCAACTTGCCACGCGATGCAGCCGTCAGCGCGGTTTCCGATCCGGAAAAGAACGCGGATAACAGCAGCAACAGGGCGATAAAGCCTGATGTGATCCAGAAGGCAGTGTCAAGAAATGGAGTCGTGTCGGGCATTGTTCTCTCGGGGTTTAAGGCGGGTTAAAGAATTTTATCCCTTATGAGGCTTGCAAGGGGGCGGATCAAGGGGAGCCGATTACTCTTGAGTAGCAAGCGGATGATGCTGCAACACCAGTTCCTTCAGCCGTTCCTCTAGCACATGGGTGTAAATCTCGGTGGTGGAAATATCGGCGTGGCCCAGCAATGTCTGGATTGACCGCAAATCAGCGCCATTGGCCAACAGATGGGTAGCGAAGGCATGGCGCAGGGTGTGGGGGGTGACTTTGCTTGGCATAACCCCGCCATCCACAGCCAATTCCTTGATCAGCATATAGAACCGGTGGCGGGTCAGATGACCCAGTTTACCGCGCGACGGGAACAGGAAGCGGCTGGCAGGTTTGCCTTTAACACGATCTGCTTCGTCCTGTTTGTCACGCAGTTTGATCCATACGACCAGTGCGCTGCGGGCAGGGGGTGACAGGGGCACCATGCGTTCCTTGCCGCCCTTGCCGCGCACCAATATCATCCGTGGATCACCACGGGTTGCGGTGATTGGCAGAGACACCAGTTCGGTCACCCGCATGCCGGTGGCATAAAGCAGCTCCATCAGACAGGTGTTGCGCTGCTGGTCGACCTTGCTGCGGCCATGAGTGCGGGCGGCGGCCAGCAGGTGCTCGACCTCTTCAATGCTCAGGGTTTTGGGCAGGCTTTTGGCACGCCCCGGTCCCTTGATCTGGATTGCTGGATTGTCGTCGCGCCAGCCCTCTTCAAAGGCAAAGCGATACAGCCCCTTGATTGATGATAGCCGCCGTGCCCGTGTGGATTGCGCCAATCCCTGTGCTGCACAATGAATCAGATATCCCTCGACTTCTCCCCGCGTCACGGCGGTGAAATCCTGCCCCTTGCCAGCCAGCCATCCGGCAAAATCCAGCAGGTCGCGGGCGTAGGCGGACTGGGTGTTGGCAGCGGCATCCATTTCGGCCACCTGCGCGTCCAGATAGGTGCTGATCCAGTGCTGCATATCCATCAGGGTTTACCCCCGCCGATCCAGCAGCATCAGTTGCAATGCGGCACGCCGCGCGGTGTCTTCCAACCCGACAGAGCGTAGCAATATCAACGCCTTGCGGATATTTTCCAAATCACCACCGGTGCCTTGGTTGAACAGGCTGATGGCGCGCAATATTGCCTCGCCCAGCTTGTCATCTTCCAGCAAAGGGGCGAACTGCTGCGGTGTGGCGGTGGTGGTAAAGGCCGCCTTGATGGCGCGGGCCTTACCGTTGGGGGCATCAACATCGGTCAAATCGCCCTGCGCAAGGGCCGCAAGGAATTTCTCGGCTGGCGATGTCGGGGAATATTTGCTGGTGACTTTTTCGTAATCCTCGGACAACAGCCCGACCAGATAGGCCAGCGATGCGGCGTCCGCGTCCAGCGGTAACTTTGCCAGACCTTCGCCGTAAAGGGCGGCAAACGGCACTTCTAGTTGTGCCTTTTTCATCTCGTCCCACACGGTGGGTAGGGCCTTGGCCACCGCCCCCGGATCGCCTGCGCTATAGGCCGTGTCAAACGCCTGCACCGCATCGACCCGCTCCCACACCCCGCCGGAGGCCGCAGGTAGACGCTCGGTATAGATACCCAGCAGTTGGTTTTCATCAATCGCACCGGTAATGGCCAGCCGTTCGGCGGCCTCAATCTGGGCTTTCCAGCCGGTATTGGAGCGTAGATCGGCATTGGCAAAGGCCCGCGGCAGGGCGGGTGTCGGGATTGCTTCTCCGATGGCCTCGCGCATTTTGTAAATTAGCGGCGTGACCTGTTTTGGCATTGGCAGCGGGGCGGTGCCTTCGGACAGTTCGGGGTCAAGGAACCGCGCCAGCAACGCGTCTTCCGCAGGCGTGATGTAGCCCAGCACTTTGGCGGTTTCCAGCGTCACGGCAGCGGCATTCCAGTCGCCATTACGGGCCAGACAAAATATCCGCGCCGGAAAGGTCGGGGCGATATCGGCGTTGGTGCGCAGGGTATCACAGGCCGCATCTTCAGCGCCGGTCAGCAGGGCCACATCAAACCAGCGGCGAAACAGATCGGGCGTGTGTGGGCCGGCGCGCACCAGCAAGGCTTGCGCTTGCTCCAGCGTGCCCATGTCCAGCAATTTGTCGATCCGTGCCAGAAACAGTGCACCAGTGCCGTCGGCATCCGCCGGCGCATCCAGTTCGGCCAGCAAGATCATTTGCAACAAATCCTGCATCGCAGGCAGCGATTGCGGGGCTTGGCCGCGGATCAGGCGTGCCAGTTCCTCGCTCGGAGTGCCCCCCCAGAACCCGCGCGGCAGTCCGGTGACGGAAACCGGTAGCAACCCGACCGCATCAGGGGTTGGCCCGTCCAGCGTGGTGACGGTTATATCCTCGACCGAGGCACTGTGGGTCACGGCGGTTTCAGGTGTGGTAGGTATGGACGGAGGTTGCAATACCACAGGCGTGGCCACCGTATCGGACAGCCAATCAATCGCCGATAACGGCTCTTGGGCGGTGGCAGATACGCCCCAGCCACTCAGCCCGCCAATCAGGATGGCTGAAATAATATGAAACTGTTTACTCGACATCCAGTGTTACCGGCTGACTAACCTCTGTTACTACGGGGGACAAATCCCCCAGATACGCATACCCTGTCAGGGCTATAAAGCCCAGTAAAACTAGAAAAACAAGTGCTTTTAATAGTCGCCCCATTACGTATCTGCCTTTTTGTTTTGCTGCCTTTTGATAAGGCTTGCTGTATTTATATATGGCCTTTTGGATAATTTCACGCCATTGAATGCAATAAATGTGAAATTAAGCGGGGGATGGCCGGTTTGGAGGCCACTTTGAAAAAGACAGTTGTGCTGGTGGGCATGATGGGGGCTGGCAAAACGGCGGTGGGCAAGGCATTGGCCACGCGTTTGGATGTGCCGTTTCTGGATTCAGACGAGGCGATTGTCAAAGCTGCCAACCGGTCCATCGCCGGGATTTTCGCACGCGATGGTGAAGCCTTCTTTCGGGCGCGCGAGGCCGAGGTGATTGCCCGCTTGATGAATGAGCAGGTCGGCATTCTGTCCACCGGTGGCGGCGCATTTCTGGCAGAGCAAAACCGCGCGGTGATTGCCGATAAGGGGGTGGCGGTCTGGCTGCGGGCCGATCTGGACTTACTGTGGGCGCGGGTGCGGCACAAAACCACCCGCCCGCTGCTGCAAACAGACAACCCTCGCGAAACCCTGCGTGAATTATGCGAGGCCCGCGAGCCGCTATATGCAAAGGCCACGTTGACGGTGAAATGCGACCCGAATTATTCAATCGAGGATATGGCGGAGGCCGTCATGGATGCCTTGAAAGCCTGCCCCGATGTTATGGAGACTGATCAAAATGGTTGAAATGCTACGTGTGGAGCTTGGAGACCGGTCTTATGACATCCGGATCGGTGACGGATTGATTGGGCGGGCAGGGGCCGAGATTGCGCCGCTGTTGGTGCGTCCGCGCGTGGCTGTGGTGAGCGATGAAAACGTAGCGGCGCTGCACCTGGATCGCCTGCGTGACGGTTTGGCGGCGGCAGGCATTGAAATGGTGTCGCTGGTGTTGCCTGCAGGCGAAGCCACCAAAAGCTGGCATCCGTTTAGCCGCACAGTGGAATGGCTGCTGGAGCAAAAGGTCGAGCGGCGCGATGTGGTTGTGGCTTTTGGCGGCGGGGTGGTCGGTGATCTGGTCGGCTTTGCCGCTGCGGTGTTGCGCCGTGGTGTGCGGTTCGTGCAGATACCGACGTCCCTGTTGGCGCAAGTCGATAGTTCGGTTGGCGGCAAGACCGGTATCAATGCGCCCCAAGGTAAAAACCTGATCGGCGCGTTTCATCAACCCTCCTTGGTGCTTGCCGATATCGGCGTTTTGGGCACCCTGACCCCGCGCGATTTTCTAGCGGGATATGGCGAGGTGGTGAAATACGGCATGTTGGGCGATCTCGGATTTTTCGAGTGGCTCGAGGTGAACGGCCCTGCGTTGGCTGCGGGCGACATGGGCTTGCGGGCCGAGGCCGTGCGCCGCTCTTGCCAAGCCAAAGCCGACATTGTCTCGCGCGATGAAACCGAGCAAGGTGACCGTGCGCTGTTAAACCTTGGTCACACATTTTGCCACGCGCTAGAGGCCGCGACAGGGTATTCCGACCGCCTGTTGCACGGCGAAGGCGTGGCGATTGGCTGTGCTTTGGCGTTTGAGGTATCGGCACGGTTGGGCCTGTGCAGCCAAGAAGACCCAAGCCGCGTGCGTGCCCATTTACGCGCCATGGGGATGAAGGTTGATCTGGCCGATATTTCAGGTGATCTACCGGATGCAGAGGCACTGATTGCCCTGATGGGGCAGGACAAAAAGGTGATGGATGGCACGATCAACTACATCATGGTGCGCGGTATCGGGCAGGCGTTTGTTACGGCTGATGTGGATGTGGGCGTGGTGAAAACAGTGTTGGCCGAGGCATTGTCGGCGCGGTAGTATGTTGGCAGGAGTCTGGATTTGACCAAGCGTAAATTGTTGATGATCACTGTAATGGTTGGGGCGCTGTGTAGCCCTGTGTGGGCCGTTACGCTGGAGGATTTAAGCCAGTGCTATACCCGCACCTACACGGCCGCACACCTGCGCAACCAGCCAAAGCAAAATGTCAAAACCCTTGCACTAAAGATTGATGCAGAAGGCAAATCGGTAACCTTGAGCGGGACCAACCGCGCGGGGCAATCCGGCTATCTTTGGTTTAGCTGCTACGAAAATGTGGGCACGGCTGAGTATGCGCCAAGCTGTGCTACATTTGAAGCCGATAGTCAGCTTTGGATTGAAGAACGAAGCGACGGTAGCATCGTTATCAAAACCCGAAATACATTTTTATCCGATATTGGTGAAGATATTGGCTATGTGGATGATCCGGGAGATCATTACATGTTTTATCTTGATGAAGCGCGCCACTCATACACAATCGGGTCTGGGCCGTTCTTTCATTACCGCTTGTACCCAGCGGGACTGGGTGTCTGCCCGAAGGTGGAATAAGACGTTAGCGCACAACCCGGTCTATCCGGACAAGGCCTTGTAATAACAAAGCAATCATCGCGCCGTTAAGCAAATGCCACAGGAAATGCGTGCCGATGGGCCACACGCCGCACAGGTGTAAATCAACGGTTCGAGCCAGCAGCGACAAGGTGAACATCAGGGCCGCGCTGACGATCCACGACGCAATCGCGTGTTTGCGCCGCAGGGTCAGGATGGCGAAAATCCACAGCGCGATCAGGGCAGGTGCGTATTGACTGGAGCCGTTCAGCGGATCGGGCGATGCATCAACCTGCGTGGCGCTGCCCGAGGCCATGATCCAAACGATGCCGACAATCACTGCCATCACACCTGCCGCGATACCGCCGACCCGCATCGGGGATTTTCCTGTCATCCGGATCACCGCGACCACAACGTAGAGGGCAACAAAGCTCCAGATAGGGATCACATCGGCAAAGGAGGACCACAGGTTTGCGTGGGTGTGGAACAGGAATGATCCGATGCCAATGCCCGCCGCCAGCACACAAAGCAGGATCATGATGCTATCAAGCTTGCCGCGGAATGCCGCCGTGCGCCAACCCCAGAGAGCAGCAAGCGGAAAGGCTAGATTGGACAGTGCGTTCAGTGGCTCGGCCCAATATCCGGGGCCAAGCCGTTCGCAATAGAGATCAATTGCTGTGAACCATTCCATTTCTGTTTTGGTTTATTGGTCTAGAACGGGATGTCGTCGTCAATCTGGCCACCGCCGCCGCCCTGTTGCTGGCCACCGCCACCTTGCTGCTGGCCGCCTCCGCCAAAGTCGCCGCCAGATGAACCGCCACCATAACCGCCTTGTTGTTGGCCGCCGCCATAATCGCCGCCACCACCACCGCCAGAGCGTCCGTCAAGCATCACAAGCGTGCTGCCAAAGCCCTGCAAAACCACTTCGGTTGAATAACGGTCATTGCCCGACTGGTCCTGCCATTTGCGGGTTTGCAACGCACCCTCGATATAAATCTTGGAACCCTTTTTCAAATATTGTTCTGCCACACGCACCAGACCTTCGGAAAAAATGGCCACCGTGTGCCATTCGGTCTTTTCGCGCCGCTCGCCGGTGTTTTTGTCTTTCCACGTATCGGAGGTGGCAATGCGCAGGTTGCACACCTTGCCGCCGTTCTGGAAAGTGCGCACCTCGGGGTCTGCCCCCAGATTACCAATCAGAATTACTTTGTTTACCGAACCCGCCATTGCAAATACTCCCGTCGATTCTGTCATTGTTGTTTTACGAGTGTTACACCACCCTGACATGGTGAAGGAAAGGTAAATTTGTGCCGGGCCGGACGTAAAATTGAATATTATTGGGTCATATATACCATTTCTTCGGCATCTCAGTGTGATGTGATGCCTTTCCCAAATCGTAAAAAATTCGGCAGATATGGAAAGTCACATGCCGTGGGATTTGATAAAACAGGTCATTCTGCTGTAAATGTTGGGGCGAAACCCCAATACCATGCGACTATATTTCTTTTGGTCTCGCGTTCAGTAATGATCAAGCTTTTGGAAGGAAAGGCAGGAAGGCAATGCGAAAGCGGGATATATGGTGAAGGGACACGAAGCGTTTCGTAGGGTAAAAACACCAGAGCCTGTCCATATATCCCGCCCCGCCATGAGCGGCACCAGAAGGCGTCACGGCACGCCGTTATATTGCGCCTTGCCAGCAAGCCCCCACCAGTAGGATCATTCTATCCTGGGTTATAAAGCATCTGCTATAGATCAGGTGGTATAAATGGGGAATAAATGGCTTTATATTCCATTAGTTTAGGGCGTGATAATCATATTTTTGATACCTTCAAGCTAATATGAAACATTCTGCTGCCGTTGAAAATTTCCCGTCGTATACAGCCTCTGCTTAATGCAATAGGGCAATATTTCAAACCGATGTAACAAACCACATCTGGGTCACTCGCCATTGGGCGCACTGTTGATCAATAACCTGCTGCGATCAATTTTTTGACCGGAATAACAGGATGAATGATGACCATGGATGTGTTTTAGGAGCCGATGGGATAGAGGAGATGCACAAAGGGACAGCTGTTTGGGCCGGGGCTTCGGTTATCTTGCATATTGTGGCGGTGATCCATGAAAGTCGGGGCGGTCTGGTAAAAGTGATAGTGCTGGGTATAAAACCATTCCAGACAGAGAGCGGAACGATTTATGAAAAAAGGAAAACGGTCAAAAGAGAGCATGGCGTTGATTGGGTTGATCTTGGTGCAAAGTATTTGTGCCCTGTTTTTTCTTAGCGATGTTCTGGATGACGCTTACTGGATGGGTCGGTCGACCTTCAGTGGTTCGTGGCATTTGGTGATCGAGGGATTGGCGTCACTGGTGCTGAT
>NZ_JBSMEZ010000140.1:0-26000 GCF_056498605.1 Profundibacter sp. | reverse complement strand
GATGAACTGTTCGACCTTATGGGCCAGCCGTTTGATGGTCGATTTATCAAGGTGGTCATAGTGATTGTGTGACAGGATCACGCCCTTAAGGGCCGGCAGGTCGTCAACCGTTAGGGGGGGGCGCGTGAAACCGTTTTGGTCCGGCCCAGGGAACCGGTGATGCACGATTTGAGAACACCGGATCGGTCAGCCAGTAATCCGCCCCGAATTTCATCAGAATGGTTGAATGGCCCAGCCGGTACAGATGGGTTTCGCCCACGTTACGCCGTGCCTCCAGGTCCGCAGGCAGGATCGGCACAACGGGAATATCCCCCGCGGGAACGGTATTCTTGTTGCGCGGGGACATGAATTTTCCAAGCATTTTCATATGGCTGCTGCCCTCGCCCATATGGGGGGCAGGTGGGTCGTTATGAAATCTGCCTTGCCTGAGGGGGGCGGGCTTTGGTTGGTCAATCATCAGATTTAAGTAGTGCGGGGGTTGCGACATATCAACAAACCCCTTGGGTTTTTCATCGTAAAAGCACATATAAGGCGCAACCAAACAAATTGATGGAATTATGACATGCTTGAACTGGGACAGGGCGCTGATGCCCCCGCCGCCGATCTGATCAAAGACACCACCGAGGCCACCTTTATGGCTGACGTAGTGGAAACCAGCAAAGAGGTGCCGGTGATCGTTGATTTCTGGGCGCCGTGGTGCGGGCCGTGCAAAACGCTTGGCCCTGCATTGGAAGCCGAGGTGAAAGCCGCCGGTGGCAAGGTGAAGATGGTCAAAGTGAACATCGACGAGAACCAGCAGATCGCGGCGCAATTGCAAATCCAGTCGATCCCGACGGTTTACGCTTTTGTGGATGGCAAGCCGGTGGACGGGTTTCAGGGCGCGGTGCCGCCAAGCGAAATCAAGGCTTTTGTTGACAAGGTTTCGCTGTTGGGGCCGGAAGGCGACGGTGGCCTGGCGGATGCGATTGAAGCGGCTGAAGCCATGCTGGCCGAGGGCGAGGCGGCGGATGCCAAGGAAACATTCGCGGCCATTCTGGAAGAAGATGCGGTGAATGCAGCGGCCTATGGTGGTCTGGTCCGGTCCTATCTGGCGCTGGGTGATTTGGAACAGGCCGAGGCCACGTTGAACGGTGCCCCTGCCGAGATTTCTGAAACACCCGAGCTGGAAACAGCCCATGCGCAGATCGAACTGGCCAAACAGGCCGTGGATGCGGGGCCGGTGGCCGAGTTGCGCAGCGCTGTTGATGCTGACCCTGATAACCATCAAGCGCGGCTGGATCTGGCAGTGGCACTGCACGGGGCGGGTGATGCACAAGGTGCTGTGGACGAGTTGCTGGAACTGTTTCGCCGTGACCGCGAATGGAATGACGGGGCTGCCAAGGCGCAGTTGTTTACCGTGTTTGACGCGCTAAAGGCGGATGATCCGATTGTTTTGAACGGGCGTCGCAAGCTGACGTC
Organism: Profundibacter sp.; assembly: GCF_056498605.1. Classification (NCBI taxonomy): domain Bacteria; kingdom Pseudomonadati; phylum Pseudomonadota; class Alphaproteobacteria; order Rhodobacterales; family Paracoccaceae; genus Profundibacter; species Profundibacter sp. The sequence continues at coordinate 24,542 of NZ_JBSMEZ010000140.1, read as the reverse complement.
CATGATATTCATGTAGGGCGGCGCGCGCGATGATCCCTGCTGGAAACCTGCCTGATACACTGCCTTTGTTCCCGCTGTCGGGCGCAATCGTTTTGCCGCGGGCCCGTTTGCCGTTGAATATCTTCGAGCCGCGCTATCTGGCGATGTTCGAGGATGTTTTGAAAACCCGCGAGCGGTTGATCGGGATGATCCAACCGATGGATAAGGAAGCCGAGGGGCGGATGCACGCGGTGGGTTGTGCGGGGCGGGTGACCAGCTTTACCGAAACCGATGACGGGCGTTATATGATTTCACTAACTGGTGTGTCGCGGTTCCGGTTTGGGGAGCCGATCGACGGGTTTGTGCCCTACCTGCAAGCCAAGGTTGATTGGCAGGATTTCACGCGTGATCTGGGTGGGGCCGAACATGATGACGGGTTCGACCGCGATGGGTTTTTAGCGCTACTGGAACGGTTCTTTGCTGTCGAGGAACTGGATACGGATTGGGATAACCTGAGGCAAGCCGAGACCGAGATGCTGGTGAATTCACTGTCGATGATGGCCCCGTTTTCGCCCGAAGACAAACAGGCGTTGCTAGAGGCAAAGACGCTAGCGACGCGGCGCGAAACGCTGGTGACATTAATGGAATTCGCGTTGCGGCGCGGTGATGGTCAAGGAGTGATGCAATGAGCCATGAAGGTGAATTTGACAGTAAGACGCTAGAGGCAATGGTTTGTCCGGTGACGCATGCCTCTTTGAGCTATGACGCAGAGGCACAAGAGCTGATTTCAAAAACCGCGCATCTGGCGTTTCCGATCAGGGATGGAATTCCAGTGATGCTGGTGGATGAGGCGCGCAAGCTGGACTGACGGGGCAATCAGATTTGTCGCCCCTGCAACAGCTTTGGTACGTCCCCTGTTAGCCCTGCCGCCTCGCGGATAAAACGTTGGCGCAGGGCCGGCACGGCGTTGACGATGCCCAGCCCGATATCGCGACCCAACCGAAGCAGAGAATTATCATTTGAAAACAATTTGTTAAAACCATCCGTCGCCAGCGCCAGCGTGGTGGTGTCAAACTGGCGCCATGCCTGATAACGCTCCAGCACATCCACCGCCCCGATGTCTTCGCCGCGCCGTTTCGCCTCGATCAGCACTTCGGCCAAGGCCCCGACATCGCGCAAGCCAAGGTTCAAGCCTTGGCCAGCAATCGGATGCACCCCGTGCGCCGCATCGCCAATCAGCGCCAGACGTGGCGCGATGAAATGGTCGGCCAGCGTCAGGTTCAGCGGATAGGTAAACCGCGCACCTGCCAGTTTGATTTCACCAAGGAAACTGCCAAACCGCGGGCGTAGATAGGCGAGATAATCCGCGTCTGGTAGCGCGTTGATCCGCGCCGCCTCATCTGTTTCCTCGCTCCAGACAATCGAGGAACGATTGCCCGGCAGTGGCAGGATCGCCAAGGGGCCAGGTGGCATGAAAAACTGATGCGCGATGCCGTGGTGGGGCTGGGCATGCTCAATAGCGCAGACCAATGCGGTCTGGTTATAATCATGGCCGTGGCGTTTGATGCCCGCCCGCGCGGCGGTGCCGCTTTTACGTCCGTCCGAACCGATTAAAACGCGCCCTGTCAGGGATTTCCCGCTGGCGGTTTGCACGGTCACATGCGCCACACCAACACCCTGTTCAATCACGGTTTCGCCATTGATTTGCGTAATCAACGGATGCTTTTTCAACCCATTCTGAAACGCGCGGTAAAGATAACGATCCTCAACCATATAGCCCATCGGACCCTCGGCCAGTTCGTTACTGTTGAAATGCAGTATCCAAGGCGATGGCCCTTCGCCAGCGCGCCCGTCGGTGATTTTTACCTCGTTAATCGGTTGGCTTTGCGCCGCCACATCGCCCCAGACGCCAATCGCTGCCAGCAGGCGTTGCGAGGCCAGCGCCAGCGCATAGCCACGCCCGTCAAAGCCCGCGTCACCACGGACATTGGCAGGTAGCGCGTCAATGATGGTGACGCTAAGCCCGCCATCGGCCAAGGCCAGCGCCAAGGCGGGGCCGTTCAAGCCACCGCCAATGATTAAAATGTCCGAGTCGAATTTCATATCCAATAATATGCCCCCGCTTTCGGGATTGTCCATGCGCCGCAGGGCCGCTACCGTTCGCGGGAACAACGAAAGGTCTGGCTATGTCAAAGCAGTGGTTGAAAATGAGCGCGGCGGATTTGGGGCGTGGGATTGGTGCTGGGGAAATTGATCCGGTGGAATTGGCGCAGACGTATCTGGATGCGATCAAGGCACATCCATTGCAGCACCGGATTTATGCGCGATTGACCGAAGATCGTGCGTTGGCCGAGGCGGGCGCGGCGGCTGAGCGGGCCAAAAGCGGCAACCGGCGCGGGCTGCTGGATGGGGTGCCGATTTCATGGAAAGACCTGTTTGATACGGCAGGTGTGGTGACCGAGGCGGGATCAGAGCTGTTGAAGGGTCGCGTGCCGGATGCGGACGCCGAGGTTTTGAAAAACGCGACCGAAGCCGGGCTGGTGTGTCTGGGCAAAACCCATATGTCGGAACTGGCGTTTTCGGGGCTGGGGTATAATCCCGTCACCGAAACCCCGCCCAGTGTGAATGATGCCGGTGCGGTTTCGGGTGGATCATCATCAGGGGCGGCGACGTCTGTGGCGTTTGATCTGGCGGCTTGCGGCATCGGGTCGGACACGGGCGGGTCGGTGCGGATACCGTCAGCGTGGAACAATCTGGTCGGGTTGAAAACCACTTCGGGCCGCCTGTCGCTAAAGGGCGTTGTGCCATTATGCGAGAGTTTTGATACGGTCGGGCCGTTGTGCCGCACGGTTGAAGATGCGGCGTTGATGTTGGCGGCGCTGGAAGGCAGCAATCCTGCGGATTTGGCGGGGGCGTCGCTAAAAGGCAAGCGGTTGATGATATTGCAGACCGAAGCCATGCAAGGCGTGCGCGACGAGCCGATGGCAGCATTTAGGAGTGCGGTTGATAAGTTGAAGGTGGCGGGGGCCGTGATTGAAAATGGTGACGCGCCCGAAGTGACCGAGGCGCTGGCGCTGTCGGCAGTGTTATTCACAACCGAGGCCTATGCCCAGTGGCACAAGGAAATCGAGGCCGCACCGGACAAGATGTTTAGTGAAATTCTGGAACGTTTTCGGACAGGTGCGACGTTTTCGGGCGTCGAGTTTGTCGAGGGGTGGATGCGCTTGCGCGAACTGCGCGAAGCTTATTATGCCCGCACCGCCGGATATGATGCGGTGATCATGCCGACATCGCAAATATTACCGCCAAATCTGCACCTGTTGGCGACAGATCACGAGTATTACATCACTGAAAATCTGCACGCATTGCGCAATACGCGGATCGGAAATTTGATGGGTTGTGCGGGGTTAACACTGCCCACAGGCACAGCATCTTGTGGTATCATGTTTCTCACCCCCCCAATAAGCGAAGAACGTCTGTTGCGGTTGGGGTCAGCCGCCGAGGCCGCATTGGCCTAAATGCCACAACTACACCACCCAACTACATATTTTCCTTGGGTTTTTCTGGACGCAGCCGCAGGGCTGGTCTAGATTCAACTCAAACGGGGCGAAATGACTCCGACATTTGAGGCAGATATGGACTTTCCTGAGCGGTTTTCGAACCTTCCAGAGTACGCTTTTCCGCGTCTTCGCGGGCTTCTCGACGCGCATGCAGCGGGCGGTGATGTGGTGCATATGACGATTGGCGAGCCGCAGCATGATTTTCCGGGCTGGATTTTGGAGATTATTGCCAAAAACAACCATGAGTTCAAAAAATACCCGCCAAATGCCGGTACACCAGAATTACTGGCGTCAATATCAGCGTGGCTGAAACGGCGGTTTGGTGTGGATGTGGATGCCGCAAGCGAGATTTCAACGGTGAATGGCACCCGCGAGGGGCTGTATAACGCGGCGATGGCGTTATGTGCCGAAACCAAGGGTGGCAAAGCGCCGATCGTGCTGACGCCCAATCCGTTTTATCAGGTTTACGCTGTCGCCGCGATGTCGGTCGGGGCCGAGCCGGTTTTTGTGTCGGCGACAGCGGAAAACGGGTTTTTACCGGATTATGTGGGCCTGCCTGATGATGTGCTGAACCGCACGGCGGTTGCCTACATTTGTTCGCCCTCTAATCCACAGGGTGCTGTGGCGTCGCGCGAATACTGGCAGGATTTGATCGGGTTGGCCGAGAAATACGATTTCCAGATTTTCGCGGACGAATGTTATAGCGAGATATACCGTGACACGCCCCCAGTGGGTGCGTTGCAGGTGGCGCGTGAAATGGGGGCGGACCCTGAACGTGTTCTGATTTTCCATTCTTTATCCAAGCGCTCCAACCTGCCGGGGTTGCGGTCAGGCTTTGTTGCGGGTGGGCCAGAATCCATCGCGCGGATCAAAAAACTGCGCGATTTTTCCGGCGCGCCGTTGCCATTGCCGTTGCAGAGGGTGGCCGAGAAGGTTTGGGCGGACGAGGCGCATGTGGAAGATAACCGTGCGCTATACGTTGAGAAATTCGACATTGCCGATGAGATTTTCGGTGATGTCGAGGGCTATGTTAGCCCCGAAGCAGGGTTTTTCCTGTGGCTACCGGTTGTGGACGGCGAAGCGGCGGCATTGAAGTTATGGCAAGAAACTGGCGTGCGGGTTTTGCCCGGCGCATACCTTAGCCGCGAAGTTGACGAAAAAAACCCGGGCCATGGCTACATTCGTGTGGCAATGGTGGCCCCAAAAACAGAAATGCGGCACGGGCTAATGCGCCTGAAACGCTGCTTGTATACGTGAGGAAAAGGTAAACATGGCATCCTATTCGGCAAAACAGCGCGACCCATTACTGGATTCCAGATTGCAGGCGGCGATTGAGCGACGCAGCAAGGAATTGATTGGCATTGGTATGGTGGTGCTGGGCGTTTTGGTGGCGATGATGCTGGCGTCTTATACGCCGTCTGATCCAAACTGGCTGGCTGCATCCCAAGCGCCGGTGCAAAACTGGCTGGGCCGGTTCGGCGCATCAATTGCCGCACCGTTGTTTGTGATTGTTGGCTGGGGATCATGGGCGATTGCCATTGTTCTGGTGGTTTGGGGCGCACGGTTTGCCACCCATAACGGCACCGAACGTGCCCTTGGCCGCCTGATTTTCGCGCCAATCGCGATTGCGCTGTTGTCTGTTTATGCGTCTACCCATGTTCCATCGGTGGAATGGACCCACAGTTTTGGTCTGGGCGGGTTGTTTGGCGATATGGTTTTGGGCTCTGTGCTGGGTATGGTGCCTGTGAGCGCTGCCTTTGGTTTGAAATTTGTGGCGATCCTGATGGGCGTGGCGATGCTTGCTATGCTGTTGTTTGTAATGGGTTTTACCATGCCCGAGGTGAAGCGCTTCGTGCGCTTTCTGCTGGTTGGTGTTGTCATGGCCTATGCTGGCTTGATGACCTTATTGGGTAAAAGTGCGCGTGGGGCAGCGATTGCGGCGCGTGTGGTTCAGGAAAAGAATGCAGTGCGCAAGGAACGGGTTCGCGCTGATGCCGAAGACGCCGCTGCCGAGGCTGCGGCCTATGCCGCTGTGCCAGCACCTGTGCACCGCCCCGCATCTGTGGTGCGGGCCGAGCCGCCGGTTGTTCAGCAGGCGAATGCATATCAGGCAGTCGAGAACGTGCAGGAAATGCCGGAGCAGCCCGTTAAACAGGGTTTGCTGGCGTCATTGATGAACCGTCTACCAGACCCCGAGCCAGAGTTGATCGAACCGGAACTGGCACCGGATGTTTATGGTGAAGAAATCGGCGAGGACCGGATCAAGGCACGGATTTCGGATGCGATTAAACAGCGTGTGCGCCAAGTGCCAACGCTGACAGCCGTGCGTGCCGAGCCGCAAGTGACCCGTCGCAACGGCCCACAGCCGCTGGTTTTGAATACAGAACCGCAAATGCAGGCGAGCGAAATTCCAGCGCAAGGTCCGATGATGTTTGAACCCACAGCAGAGCCCGCGCCGGTGGTGCAGCCCGCAATGGCCCCAAAACCCGTGGTCCAGAACGGGGTGCGTAAAGCATCACCAACATCGCGTCAGGCCAAAGCCGAAGCCCAACCCAAGTTGCAATTTGAAGACAAGAAGGTGGCCTACGAGCACCCACCGCTGTCATTGCTGGAAAGCCATGTGGACATTCAGCGCCACCAGTTGTCGGATGAATCATTAGAGCAAAACGCGCGGATGCTGGAGAATGTTCTGGATGATTACGGTGTCAAAGGTGACATCGTCAGCGTACGCCCCGGTCCTGTGGTAACGATGTATGAACTGGAGCCAGCCCCCGGTTTGAAAGCCAGCCGTGTCATCGGTTTGGCCGATGATATTGCGCGATCCATGTCGGCGCTATCGGCACGGGTTTCTACCGTACCTGGCAGATCAGTAATCGGTATCGAGCTGCCCAATGAGCACCGCGAAAAGGTGATGCTGCGTGAAATTCTGCAAACCCGTGATTTTGGTGATAGCAACATGCGTTTACCGCTTGCGCTGGGTAAGGATATTGGCGGTGATCCGATCGTTACCAATCTGGCAAAGATGCCCCACCTGTTGATTGCCGGAACCACGGGTTCGGGTAAATCGGTGGCGATCAACACGATGATCCTGAGCTTGCTTTATAAGCTGACACCGGAAGAATGCCGCCTGATTATGATCGACCCCAAAATGCTGGAACTGTCCGTCTATGACGGTATCCCGCATCTGTTGTCCCCTGTTGTGACCGACCCGAAAAAGGCCGTTGTTGCGCTGAAATGGACAGTAGGCGAAATGGAGGAACGCTATCGTAAGATGAGCAAAATGGGTGTTCGCAACATTGAGGGCTATAACAGCCGCGTCAAAGCTGCCCAAGCCGCAAACGAGATGTTCAGCCGCACGGTGCAGACCGGATTTGACGATGAAACCGGTGACCCGATTTTCGAGACCGAAGAATTTGCACCTGAAACCATCCCCTATATCGTGGTGGTGGTCGACGAGATGGCCGACCTGATGATGGTGGCCGGTAAGGAAATCGAGGCCTGTATCCAGCGCCTTGCGCAAATGGCGCGGGCGTCGGGCATCCACCTGATTATGGCCACGCAGCGTCCGTCGGTGGATGTGATCACCGGCACAATCAAGGCCAACTTTCCCACACGTATTTCGTTTCAGGTGACCAGCAAAATCGACAGCCGCACCATTCTGGGGGAACAGGGTGCCGAGCAGCTGTTGGGCATGGGCGATATGTTGTATATGGCGGGTGGCGCGAAAATCACCCGTGTGCACGGCCCGTTTGTGAGTGATGAAGAGGTCGAGGAAATCGTCAATCACCTGAAGAGTTTTGGTGCGCCGGAATATGTGAGCGGTGTGGTTGAAGGGCCGGAAGGCGATGCCGAAAGCAGCATTGATCAAGTGCTAGGGCTGGGTGGCAACACCGATGGCGAGGACGCACTTTATGATACGGCGGTGGCGATTGTGGTGAAGGACCGAAAATGTTCCACCAGCTATATCCAGCGCAAACTGGCAATCGGATACAACAAGGCCGCGCGTTTGGTTGAGCAGATGGAGGATTCGGGGCTGGTCAGTGCTGCGAACCATGTGGGCAAGCGTGAAATCCTGATACCGGAACAGCATTAAGTTGCTCATAGGCCTGCGAATGACAGTAAGGGCTGGAATCCGCCTGATTGATGATTAAGTAGAGAATATGAAACATTTACGCCTTTTGATCGTGCCCTTTTTATGGGTTGCCTTGGCCTTGCCTGTGTCAGCCGAGAAAATCTCGCTGAACAAGCTGTCAGCCTATCTGAACAAGTTCACCACCGCCAAAGGCGGGTTTACCCAGATTAACAATGATGGCACCATTTCAACCGGCACGATTTTTATCAAGCGTCCGGGGCGTGTGCGGTTTGAATATAATCCACCTGACAAAAGCCTTGTTATGGCTGGCGGCGGGCAGGTTGCGATATTTGACGGGAAATCCAATCAGGGTCCGGAGCAATATCCGCTAAAGCGAACGCCGCTTAACCTGATCCTGCAAAAGAACGTCAATCTGGCGCGCGCCAAAATGGTTGTCGCACATACGTCAGACGGCAAAAGCACAACGGTTGTGGCCCAAGACCCAAAACATCCCGAATACGGACAAATCCGCCTGCTGTTCACCGCAAACCCGATCGAGCTGCGCCAATGGGTGATTGTTGATGGCACTGGCGGGGAAACCACGCTTATTCTGAACGAATTGACCAAAGGTGTTCAGCTGCGCTCGACCCTGTTCAATATTGTGTTCGAGGCTGAAAAACGGGGCCTATAACCCCGCTTTCATTAATCTATCAGGATTTACCACAGGCGCGTAATTGCCCACGGTAATTATCCGACCGCGTCTCGATTTCGCTCGCAATCCTGATTAGCCACGGCTTGCTGCGGTACGTGCCACGGGCATATCCGCCGCGTCCATCATGATAGGCCAGATACTGATTGCGGGCATCGGTTTTTGCAATACCCAGACGTTCGGTCGATTGCGACATATACCACCCCATGAAATCGGTGGCATCACCGATATCATCGCGTTTTGCGCCGTTGCGGCCAGGGCCGCGCTTGTACTCTTTCCACGTCGCGTCCAGCGCTTGAGAATACCCATAAGCCGAGGATTGCCGCCCCATCGGAATGACACCCAGAACATAACGAAACGGGGTGCGGGCGTTGCCGATGAATTTGCTTTCCTGATAGATGGTGGCCATCATCACATGCACGGGGATACCCCAGCGACGTTCGGATTTGCGCATGGCTTTCAGGAATGTCGGGCGCTGATCAAGGATACTACAGGCATCGTCCAGATTGCGCGGCGCGGAATAGTTTCCACCGCCCCCGCAAGAGGCCACAAGAATCGTCAATACTGTCGCGCGAAGAAGTCTGCTCATATGCCTCTCGCTTATATTTTTATATTATTGCAGTCAGCTTAGCGTATTTTTCAGGAGCGGTAAAACGTCAAATTGCCCAATCACAGCAGAAAAACCAGCGTCAGCGGGATTGTGACCACAGAAAGCACGGTCGAGACCACGACCAGCCCTGCCACCGCATCGGAATTCGCGCCGTATTTTTCGGCCAGCATATAGGATGTGACCGCCACAGGTGTTGAAACCTGCATCACCAATACGGCGAATGCAACGGGTGGCAGTGACAGCCAGCGGCCCACAACCCATGCAGCACCAATGCATATCACCACTTTGGCCAGCGACAGCCAAACAGCCCGCCCCATCCGCCCCGGTTTCAGACGTGCAACGGCCACGCCCAGCGTTAGCAGCATAATCGGGATGGCCATTTGGCCGATTAATTCCAGCGTGTTGGTTATTGGTTTGGGGGTTTGCCAACCCATCCACATAAACAACGCACCCAGTAGGGTGGCGGCGACGATGGGCTCTTTTAGGGCTTTCAGGGGTGATCCCCCGCCCGACACCAGCCAGACCCCGAAGGTAAACGACAGGATTGCCATGATGGCAAACACCACCACCGCATAACCCAACCCCGTCTGCCCAAATGCAAACAGCGCCAGCGGTAGGCCCAGATTTCCGGTGTTGCCGAATATAACAGGGGCAAGATAGGTGCGGTGGCCCAAACCGGTGAATTGAATCATCAAATACGAGGCCACAGTGACCGCGCCATATGCCGCCAATGCGGCCAGCGACAGGGTGGCTAGCGCGGTTGGGTCAATCTCGGTTTGCATCAGGGATGTGAAAATCAGGCAGGGCACCGATAGGGTCATCGCCAGACGTGTGACAAACTCGACCCGATACTCGAATCCCGACTTGACCCACGTAAACCCGATAGCCCCCAACAGGAACACAGGTGTAACGATTTCAAGGACTGTTAGAAATTGGTCCACAAACTGTTTCCTTATTTTGCCCCAAATCACATGGACAAGACCCTGATTTACGCATTAATAACGACGCACGGGGGCTGTAACGCAATGCTAAAATCACATGCGAAGTATCATTTGGGACAAGTTGTGCGTCATCGCAAGCACCCTTTTCGGGGTGTGGTGTTCGATGTGGACGCAATGTTTGCAAATACCGAAGACTGGTACGAGGCCATTCCAGAAGAAGTGCGCCCCAACAAAGACCAGCCGTTTTACCATCTTTTGGCCGAAAACGACCAAAGCTATTATGTGGCTTATGTGTCTGAACAAAACTTGATTGCCGATTATACCGGCGAGCCGATTAGCCACCCTGATCTGCCCGATCTGTTCGGTGATTTTGAAGATGGCCAGTATCCGTTGCAGTTTCAGCTAAACTAGCGTGCATCCAATCAAATTAGCATCATGGATTGGATTTGCATTAATACCCCAGTGCGCAGCCGTCTTTGCGTGGATCAGACGCGCCGATCAGAACGCCCGCATCATGGTCAATCCGGATGGCCTGCGCCCCGCCAATAGCCCCCGCAGGAATGCTGACGTTGTGCCCCATATCCGCCAGTTTCTGACGAACCGCATCGGTATATCCACGCTCCACATTCATCACGCCTTCGTCTGAAAAACAGCGCGGCGCGTCGATTGCGGCCTGTGGGTGTAGTCCGAAATCGACCATGTTGGTCAGGAACCGAGTGTGCCCGTTGGGCTGATACGCCCCGCCCATCACGCCAAACGGCATGATCACGCGACCATCCTGTTTTAATATTCCCGGGATAATGGTGTGCATCGGACGCTTGCCGCCGCCAGCCTCGTTCGGATGGCCCGCCGTCAGGTTGAACCCTGCACCACGGTTCTGGAAATTGATCCCGAATTTGTCCGAGGCAAGGCCGGATCCAAAGGCGTAGTAGATCGAATAGATCAACGAGACCGCCATGCGGTCCTTATCGACCACGGTCAGATAAACCGTGTCTTTGTGAACGTTTTCAGACAAGGCCGCAGGCGCATCCATTGCGCGTTTCGGGTCTATTAGATCGGCCAGCTTCTGCGCAGTTTCATCGGCCAGCATGTGGTCCAGCCGCGTAGTCATGGCCGCATCAGCGATGAAACGGTTACGTGCGTCATAGGCCAGTTTGGCGGCTTCGGCCTCGATATGGGCACGCGCGGCACCGAAAGGCTCCATTGATGGTAGGTCGAACCGCGACAGGATATTGTTCATTAAAATCGCGGTGGCACCTTGGCCGTTTGGCGGATGCTCGACCAACTCGTAACCCTTGTAAATGCCGCTGATCGGATCGGTGTAGTCACAGGCGGTGGCTGCGAAATCGTCCAGTGTGTGGCTGCCGCCCATCGCCTGCAAGGACGCGACCATATCCTCGGCCACTTCGCCCTCGTAAAACCCCTTGCGCCCTTCCAGCGCGATGCGGCGTAACACTTCGGCCTGCATCGGGGCGCGAAATATCTGGCCTGCGGTCAAGGGTTCACCATTATTCAGGTAAAATTCCCGCGCAGCCCCTTGCAGGCGCATTGCGTTCGCGGCCCAGTCGAATGACGCACGCGGGGCGGCGGGCACGCCTGCCTCGGCGTAATGGATCGCGGGGGCAAAGGTAGCTTTTAGCCCCAGTTTGCCCCAGTCTTTGGACAGGCGGCAAAAGGCGTCTATTGCACCGGGGATGGTCACGGCCTCGACGCTGCCCAGCGGAATGGTTATATGTCCATCAGCGCGGATTTTTTCAGCCGACAGTCCGGCAGGTGCGCGGCCGGATCCGTTCAGGGCGATTACATCTTCGCTATTGGTGGGCTTTAGCAGCACAAAACAATCGCCACCAATCCCCGTGCTTTGCGGCTCGCATATGCCTAACAAGACGGCGGCAGCGATGGCGGCGTCCACCGCATTGCCGCCCGCCTCGAGCATTTGAATGGCGACTTTTGCTGCCAATGGATGTGACGTCGCGCACATCCCATTGCTGGCATAAACGGCTGAGCGGCCGGGCAGGTGATAATCGCGCATGGTTTCCTCGCTTGAATGACAAGCGAGAGCCTAGGCTGCCTTTGGCGCAATTCCAATTCTAAAATTTAGGGGGAGTAGTAAACCTCGACGTCGTGAACTGGGTGGGGGCTGTTAAACACGACGCCGAGGGAAGCTATATGCAGCTACCCTTATCTTATCGCCCTTAATTCTGGCTTGGATTGGGGCGCATTATGGCATCATTGCGGCCATTTCACTTTTTTCGGAAGATTTACGATTGAAATTGTGCATGCCCGACGGCAATACGGAATGTCAGCCGATTTTTGCCGCTAGATCGTGTGTATTCCAGATTATGGGCTAAATCCCGAATCAGAAACCAGCCGAATCCGCCTTCGGGCAAATCGCCTACAGCGCAATCCAGTGATGGATTTCCACCCAGAGGCACCATGCCGTCTGGCATCGGGTGCCCATCATCATACAATCGGCAAGACAAACCATTTGGCGTAGGCGTGATCCCCAGTTCGATCATGCCATCGGGATTATCAGCATAGGCATGCTCGACAATATTGTTCATAACCTCGGCCAATACCAGTTCGACTGTGCCGGTTTCTTCCGGCGATAAGTCCAGAAAACGCAGGGCCGCAAGGGTGTCGGAAAGCGCCTTGCGCACAGCAATAGTCGTGCCTGGAAAGGTGAGATGCAGCTCGGAAACATGGTTCTGTTGTGGGGGCATTGCCTGTGCTTTGTGCCTTAGTTGGATCAGGTGGTCAGGATGCATGCGCAATGTCGGTAAATGCGGCGTTTGCATCGGCGTGGATGGCAAAAACGCTGTCCATGCGGGTTAGGCGAAACACCTTATCAACCGTCGGGGTAAGGCCGGCCAGTTCCAGTTTTTGATCAGGGGCCAGTAATTTCATAGTGGCGACAATTGCGCCAAGGCCGCTGCTATCGATAAATCGGACGCTCCCAAGGTCAAGCACCACACGGGCGGGTCCATTTTCGCACGCTTCGCGCATGTCATCCTTGAACTGGATGGCTATCACAGCATCAATGCGATCCATCAGGGCAGTGACGATGATAGCATCGTCGCGGTTTACGGTTTCCAGTTGCATCTTATACTCCGTCGTAGTTCGATATGGGCAGATTAACGGGCAATCGTTACCAATCGGTATGCGAATGAAAATAATGAAGGATAGAGCCATGAAAAATGTCGTCATCGCAGGGGCAGCCCGGACACCAATGGGTGGTTTTCAGGGGGTGTTTGCCGATGTGGAGGCGCCCGTTTTGGGGGGCGCCGCGATCAGGGCGGCGATTGAGGGGGCTGGGGTCAAGCCCGAGCAGGTTGAGGAGGTTTTGATGGGCTGTGTGTTGCCAGCCGGATTGGGGCAAGCACCGGCACGCCAAGCCGGATTTGCGGCTGGACTGGGCGAAGAAGTGCCCGCAACCACGCTGAATAAAATGTGCGGATCAGGCATGAAAACCGCGATGGTCGCATTTGACCAGATCGCGCTGGGCGCGACCGGTATTATGGTGGCGGGCGGTATGGAGAGCATGACCAAAGCGCCGTATTTATTGCCAAAAATGCGTGGCGGGGCACGGATCGGCCACCAAAATGTGCAAGACAGCATGTTTCTGGACGGACTGGAGGATGCCTATGACAAGGGTCGCCTGATGGGGGTATTTGCCGAGGATTGCGCGGAGAAGTACCAGTTCACCCGCGAGGCGCAGGATGAGTTTGCACTGACGTCTTTGTCGAACGCTTTGGTAGCTGAGGAAAGCGGCGCGTTTGAGGGCGAGATTGCGGCTGTTACATTGACAACCCGCCGTGGGGAAAGCGAGGTTTCGGCGGACGAGCAACCCGCCAAGGCGCGGCCTGAAAAGATACCGCAATTGCGTCCTGCCTTTGCCAAGGACGGCACGGTGACGGCGGCCAATGCATCGTCCATTTCTGATGGGGCGGCGGCATTGGTGATGGCCTCGGAAGAGGCTGCCAAAGACGCGGGGCTGACCGTGCGGGCGCGAATTCTGGGCCATGCCAGTCATGCACAAGCGCCGGGCTGGTTTACCACCGCCCCCGTGCCCGCGGCGCAGAAATTATTGGCCAATATCAGCTGGACAGTGGATGATGTTGACCTGTGGGAAATCAACGAGGCCTTTGCCGTGGTGCCGATGGCGTTCATGCATGAAATGGGTATTTCACGCGACATTGTGAATGTGAATGGCGGCGCTTGTGCGTTGGGCCACCCGATTGGAGCGTCTGGCACACGGATTATTGTGACGCTGCTGAATGCGCTGGAAAAACGCGGGTTGAAACGCGGTGTGGCGGCGATATGCATTGGCGGCGGAGAAGGCACGGCGATTGCCATTGAACTGGTCTGATGCGGGTTGATTATGATGTGCTGGCCAAGGCTGTTGCGTCGCTGACTGAGGGCGAGGGCGATGTCGTGTCACTGATGGCGACGGTGGCTTGCGAGGTGCATCATTCGGACGACCGGTTCGACTGGACGGGGTTTTATCGCAATGTCGGGGGTGATCTGTTGAAAATCGGCCCCTATCAGGGCGGGCACGGTTGTTTGGTGATCCCGTTTTCGCGCGGGGTTTGTGGTGCGGCGGCGCGCACCGGCGAGGTGCAGTTGGTGCCGGATGTCGAGGCATTTGAAGGGCATATTGCTTGTGCGTCGTCCACTCGCAGCGAATTGGTGTTGCCAGTGTTGGGACAAGGCGGGGCGCTGTTGGGAGTGTTTGACATTGATAGCAATCAACCGGATGCATTTGATGGGCTGGATGCGGAGAGGTTGGCGCAGATAATTGCGGCAGTGTTTGGCCACTTATAGGGTTGCCGCCCAACGTCAGCACCCCTGCGGGGCGCGGACTTATGGTCGGCGGCGGCCTCGCTTTGCTCGGCCTGACTTTTGGCCTCCGGCGGGGATATTCTCACGAAAAAGAAACCATGATTTTGCTTGCGGGGAATCAAATTGTCGGCAATAATGAAATTATACGTGAAAATTTCATAGGTAATTTCAAGACATGCTACACTCTGATCCGACACACCCCAAAACACTTGGCGCGGATTTGCGGGCCATCCGCAAGGCGCGCGGGGTGACATTGGTTGAGTTGGCGGACCAGTTGGGACGATCGGTTGGATGGGTAAGCCAAGTCGAGCGTGATTTGTCCGAGCCATCGGTAACAGATCTGCGCCTGATTGCAGCCGCGCTGGAGGTGTCGGTCTCGATGTTGTTTGCCCATGCGGCCGCCCCTGCTGGCGAGGAGGGCTATGTGGTGCGCAAAGGGGCGCGGCGCAGTATTGGCACCAATGAGGCAGGGTTGATCGAGGAGCTGCTATCGCCCGATCTAACGGATGATTTTGAGGTGGTGCATTCAACCTTTCAGCCGCATTCCGAGATTGCCGATGCCATAAGCCGCCCAACGCAAGAGGTGGGATATCTGGTTTCAGGACGGTTGGATCTGTGGATTGCCGGCCGCAAGTTCACCATCAACCCCAGCGACAGTTTTCGCATTCGTGGTGAGGTGCATCGCTGGTCCAACCCGTATGACACACCCGCTGTTGCGATCTGGGTGATCGCGCCGCCGGTCTATTGAGGGAGAGTATAATGCATAAAGGGTCATGTCTGTGCGGGGCGGCTCAGTATGAAGTGACGGGGGAGGTTGCAGGATTGTCGGTCTGCCATTGCAGCCAGTGCCGCAAGCAATCGGGGCACCTCTGGGCTTCGGGCTTTGCGCCGGATGCAGCACTAACGATCACGCGGGATAGGGCTTGAAATAGTATGCCTCAAGCAAGACCGCCGAGCGCGGATTCTGTGGCACCTGCGGGGCGTTTTTGTTTTGGCGTCAACATGGGGAAGGCGCGACCTCGTTTAGTCTCGGCTCATTGGACGGGCCAACCGGATTGAAATTGCAAAAACACATCTTTGTGGAGGATCAGGGGGATTACTACGATATCTCTGATGGTCTGGTGCAAGAGCAATAAAGGGACGAGAAATATGGCAAATTTCCCAACAACAGCCCGTGTGGTCATCATTGGTGGTGGCGCGATTGGCACATCATCGTTGTATCATCTGGCCAAGGCGGGCTGGTCTGATTGCGTTCTGCTGGAAAAGAACGAATTGACCGCAGGCAGCACGTGGCACGCGGCGGGGAATGTGCCGACGTTTTCCACATCTTGGTCTGTTATGAACATGCAGCGCTATTCAACCGAACTGTATCGCGGGCTGGGCGATGCTGTGGATTATCCGATGAATTACCACGTCACCGGGTCGGTACGTCTGGCCCATTCCAAGGAGCGGATGCAGGAGTTTAAGCGCGCCTGTGGCATGGGTCGCTATCAAGGCATGGATATCGAAATGCTGGGGGTGGACGATATCAAGCCGCGTTATCCATTCCTTGAAATCCACGATCTGGAGGGGGCGCTGTTTGACCCCTATGATGGCGATATTGATCCATCCCAGATGACGCAGGCCTTTGCCAAGGGCGCGCGGGATTTGGGGGCAAAGGTTTTGCGCTTTACGCCCGCAACGGGGGTGCGTCGTGACGGTGACGACTGGGTGGTTGAGACCGAAAAGGGTGAAATCCGCTGTGAATTTGTGGTCAATGCGGCGGGCTATTACGCCCAACGGGTTGGCGAGTGGTTCCGCCCCTATGGTGGGCGGCGCGTGCCGATGATGGTGATGAGCCATCAGTATATGCTAACAGATGAAATCCCCGAGTTGGAAGCGTGGAGCCGTGAGGGCGGGGCTAAGCTGCCGTTGCTGCGTGATGTCGATAGTTCCTACTACCTGCGGCAGGAAAAATACGGGCTGAATTTGGGACCTTATGAGAAGAACTGTAAAGCGCATTGGGTGACGCCAGATGACCCGTTGCCGGATGATTTTTCGTTCCAGCTGTATCCTGACGATCTGGATCGGTTGGAATGGTATATCGAGGACGCGATGGCGCGGGTGCCGATGCTGGGCACAGCGGGTGTCAACAAGGTGATCAACGGGCCGATCCCCTACACGCCCGATGGTTTGCCACTGATCGGACCGATGCCGGGCGTGAAAAATGCCTTCGAGGCCTGCGTGTTTACCTTTGGCATCGCGCAAGCGGGTGGGGCTGGAAAGGTGCTGGCCGAGTGGGTCACCGAAGGGGAAACCGAATGGGATATGTGGTCGTGCGACCCGCGCCGTTTTACCGGGTTTGCCGATGATGACTACTGTGTGGCCAAGGGGATCGAGGTTTACGGCAATGAATACGCCATGCATTTCCCGCACCATGAATGGGAGGCGGCGCGCGATCAGTGTCTGTCACCGTTGCAGTCCCGCCTGTTGGATGCGGGCGCTGTGATGGGGGCCTATAATGGCTGGGAGCGGGCCAACTGGTTTGCCAAAGCGGGCGATGACACCTCGCACGGCGCAACGCAAACGTGGCTGCGTGATGGGCCTTGGGAGGCGCGCATCCGTGAGGAATGCGAGGTCGTGCGTGATAGCTGCGGTGTACTAGCGATTTCGGGGTTCACACGGTTGAACGTGGCGGGCGTTGGGGCGCACGAATGGCTCGATGGGCTGACGGCCTCAAATATCCCTTCCGTGGGGCGCGTGGGCTTGGCCTATTTCGCCGATACCCGCGGACGGATCGTGACGGAAATGTCGATGACCCCGCGCTCCGAGGACGAGATTGATTTGATCACGGCCGCCACGGCGCAGTGGCATGATGGCGAGTTGTTATCACGCCAAGCGCCGGAAGGGATCACGGTTACGGATAACTCTGACGAAATGGAATGCTTGCTGGTGACGGGGCCAAAGGCCCGCGAGATTCTGGCAGGGATTTCGGACGCTGATCTGGCTAAGGGCTGGCTGACTTATCAAGAAGCATCCGTTGCGGGCAAGCTCTGTTACCTGCTGCGGGTGTCCTTCGCGGGCGAGCTGGGTTGGGAAGTGCATTGCGATGTTGCTGATGCCCCTGCGGTCTGGGATGCGGTGACGGCGGCGGGGGCCAAACCCTTTGGCATGTATGCGCTGGACCGGTTGCGGTTAGAGAAAGGGTATCGTGCGTGGAAAGGCGATTTGTCCACCGACTACAGTTTGCTTGAAGGTGGGCTGGAGCGGTTTGTGAGGCTCGACAAACCGCAGGATTTCACCGGCAAAGCGGCATTGTTGGCCGAGAAACAGGCGGGGGTTGCCAAGCGCTTTGTCACCCTGATTGTGGATGCTGGTGATGCGGACGCACCCTATATGTCGACCCTTTGGCATGACGGTCAGGTGGTGGGTGAAACCACATCTGGCGGTTGGGGGTATCGGGTGAATGCATCCATTGCGCTGGGTATGTTGCGCAGTGATTTGGCAGTGGTGGGCACCGAGCTTGAGGTCGAGATTTACGGTGAGCGACGACAAGCCGTGGTGCAAGAAGATGCACCATTGTGGGATGCTGAAAACAAGAGGATACGGACATGAGAAAGATCACCCTTTTGGACGGCGGTATGGGGCAGGAACTGACCCGTCGTGCGCCGGAAAATCCGACACCTCTGTGGGCAACCCAAGTGATGCTGGATCATCCCGGTATGGTGCAGGAAATCCATCAGGACTATTTCGATGCGGGCGCAACGGTGGCCACAACCAACACCTATGCGATCCATCGTGACAGGTTCATTGGCACAGGGTTAGAAGACCGTTTTGAGGAACTGCACCGCTGCGCTTTGGGCGAGGTGCAGGCCGCAACCAAGAGACGACCCGGTGTCAGGATCGCCGGATCAATTGGGCCGCTTGCGGCGTCCTATCGCCCCGAGCTGCACCCGCCGCATGATGAAGCGGTGGAGAAATATGCCGAGATCGCGCGCATTCTGGCCCCGTCGGTGGACTTTATCATTTGTGAAACGGTCGCGTCACTCCCCCATGCGCGCGCGGTGCTGGAAGGGGTGAAGGCGGCGGGTAAACCCGTCTGGTTGTCGGTGACGGTGGATGACGAGGATGGCACATTGCTGCGCTCGGGTGAGGCGGTTGCAGGCGTATGCGCCATAGCGGCGGACGGGGCGGCGGCGTTGCTGGCGAATTGTTCGGCCCCCGAGGTGATGACGACGGCGCTAAAGGCGCTGTCGAAATGCGGGTTGCCCTATGGTGCTTATGCCAACGGGTTTGAACAAATCACCAAAGATTTTCTGGCCGACAAACCAACGGTTGATGCATTAAGCGCACGGCGTGATCTGGGCCCCGAGGCCTATGCCAAATACGCGCTGGACTGGGTTGAACAAGGGGCCACCATTGTCGGTGGCTGTTGCGAGGTGGGACCGGCCCACATAACCGAACTTGCCCGTGCGCTAAAGGCCGCGGGATACCAAATAGTGTGAGAAATTGAGATGAAACAAATCCCTGATAAAGCCCGCGCCGTTATCATCGGGGGCGGGGTTGTTGGCTGCTCTGTTGCCTATCATCTGGCCAAACTGGGCTGGAAAGAAGTGGTGTTGCTGGAGCGCAAACAACTGACCAGCGGTACGACATGGCACGCGGCGGGGTTGATCGGGCAATTGCGGTCCTCATCAACCATGACCAAACTGGCGAAATATACCAAGGAATTATATCTGACGCTGGAGGATGAAACCGGCATTGCAACGGGGTTACGGACCTGTGGATCAATCACGGTGGCCCTAACAGAGGATCGGCGCGAAGAGCTGTTTCGCGGTGCGGCAATGGCGCGGGCGTTCGGGGTCGAGGTTGAGGAAATCACGGCGCAAGAGGTCAAGGAGCGGTATGCGCATCTGAATGTTGATGACGTTGTGGCAGGGGTTTATCTGCCGGGTGACGGGCAGGGCGATCCGGCCAACATTACGCTGGCGATGGCCAAAGGTGCGCGGATGAATGGGGCGCAAGTGTTCGAGCATGTGCGGGTAGCAGCGATCAGTCAGGCGGATGGGCGCGTCACTGGCGTTGACTGGGAAACCGACGAGGACAGTGGTCATATCGACGCTGAGTTTGTGGTCAACTGCGCAGGAATGTGGGCTCATGAAGTCGGGCGCATGGCGGGGGTCAGTGTGCCGCTGCATGCCTGCGAACATTTCTATATTGTGACTGAACCGATCAAGGGGTTGGAGCAATTACCCGTGCTGCGTGTGCCCGATGAATGTGCCTATTACAAGGAGGATGCGGGCAAATTCCTGCTGGGCGCGTTCGAGCCAAATTCCAAACCTTGGGGTATGGATGGCATCCCGAAAGATTTTGAATTTGACCAGTTGCCAGCGGATTTTGATCACTTTGAGCCAATTCTAGAGCGAGCAATAAACCGGATGCCACTGCTGGCCGAGGCGGGGATCCACACGTTTTTCAACGGGCCGGAAAGCTTTACACCGGATGATGCCTATCATCTGGGCCAAGCGCCGGAGCTGGACAATTACTATGTCGCGGCGGGGTTCAACTCGACTGGTATTCAATCAGCGGGCGGGGCGGGCATGGCGCTGGCACAGTGGATGAATGACGGCGAAAAACCGTTTGATCTGGGTGATGTTGATATTGCGCGGATGCAGCCGTTTCAGGGGAACAAGACCTATTTGTTTGAACGCTCAAAGGAAACTCTGGGTCTGTTATATGCCGACCATTTCCCGTTTCGCCAAAAGGCCACAGCACGCGGCATTCGCCGTTCGCCGTTTCATGCGCATCTGTTGGAACAGGGGGCTGTGATGGGCGAAAGCGCTGGATGGGAGCGGGCCAACTGGTTTGCCGATAAGGGTCAGGAACAGGAGTATCGATATACGTGGAAACGGCAAAACTGGTTTGAAAATGCAGCGGCCGAGCACCGTGCGGTGCGCGAAAATGTAGGCATGTATGACATGTCGTCGTTCGGTAAAATCAGGGTTGAGGGGTGCGAGGCGGAGGCGTTTTTGAACTATGTCTGTGGTGCGAATATGTCGGTGCCTGTGGGCAAGATTGTCTACACGCAGTTTTTGAATGTGAAGGGCGGGATCGAGGCGGATGTGACCGTGACGCGTCTGTCGGAAATGGCCTATCTGGTGGTGACGCCATCCGCGACGCGGCCTGCAGATCAGGCGTGGCTGCGCCGTCATCTGGGAGATTTCAATGCGGTGATCACCGATGTGACAGCGGGCGAGGGTGTGTTGGCGGTGATGGGGCCGAATGCGCGGACGCTGATGCAAAAGGTGTCGCCGAATGACTTTAGCAATACGGTCAATCCGTTTGGCACTATGCAGGAGATCGAGATCGGTATGGGGTTGGCGCGGGTGCATCGGGTCAGTTATGTCGGCGAGCTGGGCTGGGAGGTTTACGTTTCGGCGGATCAGGCGGCGCATGTGTTCGAGGTGTTGTACGGCGCAGGGCAGGACATAGGGCTGAAGCTGTGCGGGATACATATGATGGATTCATGTCGGATTGAAAAAGGTTTCCGGCATTTCGGCCATGATATTTCCTGTGACGACCATGTGCTTGAGGCGGGGCTGGGCTTTGCGGTGAAAACGGAGAAGTCGGATTTCATCGGGCGCGATGCGGTTTTGAAGAAAAAGGAAAACGGGCTAGACGCCCGTTTGCTCCAGTTTAGGTTGAACGATGCGGAGCCGTTGCTGTATCACAACGAGCCTGTGCTGCGCGATGGCGAGATCGTCGGCTATCTGTCGTCGGGATCATACGGGCACCATCTGGGGGCCGCGATCGGGATGGGGTATGTGCCGTGTTCGGGCGAGAGCATGGCAGAAGTTCTGGCGTCATCCTATGAGGTGGATGTTGCAGGGGTTCGGGTAGGGGCCGAGGTATCTTTGCGTCCAATGTATGATCCTAAATCGGAGCGGGTGAAGGTTTAATGCCTGCGGCGCGGATATTTGTGGAACAAAAATGCTGGCCGTGCGAAGAAGCCTGATGTTTAGCGATACATATTCCCCGCCCGATGATCCACTGGTGATTTTGCACCATGACCATGAGCTGTTGTTGGTGGATAAACCGTCAGGGTTATTGTCGGTGCCTGGAAAGGGTGAGCATCTGGCGGATTGTCTGATTTCGCGGGTTCAAGCGGTGTTTCCCGACGCATTATTGGTGCATCGTTTGGACCGCGATACATCCGGCGTGATGGTGTTTGCGATGACGCGGCATGCGCAACGGCATTTGGGACTGCAGTTTGAAAAGCGCCAAGTGAAGAAGGTCTATGTGGCGCGGGTGTTCGGGCGGCTGGAGGAGCGGCAAGGCACTGTGGATTTGCCGTTGATCGTGGATTGGCCGAACCGGCCCTTGCAGCATGTGGATCATGAGAATGGAAAGCAGGCGGTGACCGATTGGTGGGTCGTGAAATACGAGGAGCGGGCAACACGGGTGCGGCTGTTTCCGCAGACGGGGCGTAGCCATCAGTTGCGGGTGCATATGCGCGAGATCGGGCACCCCATTCTGGGTGATCCATTCTATGCGACCGGCGAGGCGCGGGATGCGAAGCGTCTGATGTTGCATGCCGAGAGTATACGCGTTCGTCATCCCGATGGCGGCAAGGGGCTGACGTTTAAGGCCAAGTGTCCGTTCTAGGGGTTGACGTTCTGGGTGATCGGGGCCTTATTTACAAGCGCCAAAGGAGTAGATAGATGCATCAGCCGGTCATTTCGGGGACAGGGGTTTTTACACCCCCTGAAACCATCACAAACGAGGAACTGGTCGAGGCGTTTAATGCCTATGTTGATCTGTTCAATGAAGAAAATAATGCGGCGATTGCGGCTGGAGAAATCGAGGCCAAAGCCTATTCCAGTGTTGATTTCATTGTAGCAGCCAGCGGGATTCACCAGCGGTATGTGATGGATAAAAGCGGCGTTTTGGACCCTGAAGTGATGCACCCTTTGTTGCGGCAAAGGGCGGGTGACGAGCCGGGGATTATGGCTGAAATGGCGGTTGATGCTTGTGCTAAGGCTTTGAAATCAGCGAGGAAAACATCTGGTGATGTGGACGCAGTGATTGTGGCGGCGTCGAATATGGAGCGGGCCTATCCGGCGATTGCGATCGAGGTGCAGGAATTGCTGGGTGTGCAGGGCTTTGGCTTTGATATGAATGTGGCCTGTTCATCCGCAACCTTTGGCATTCAGGCGGCGGCGGACATGGTTCGTAGTGGGTCGGCGCGGGCCATTCTGGTGGTGAGCCCTGAAATTTGTTCGGGGCATCTGGAGTGGCGGGACCGTGATTGCCATTTCATTTTTGGCGATGTTTGCACGGCCACCTTGATTGAGCGAAAAGAGGATGCGGCGGGCGATCATTTCGATATTATCTCGACCCGTTGCCTGACGCAGTTTTCAAATAACATACGGAATAATAATGGGTTTTTACGTCGCTCGCGGCCTGACGGGGTGATGGATAGGCGCGATATGCAGTTCATGCAAAACGGGCGCAAAGTGTTTAAAGAGGTGCTGCCGATTGTCGCCAAGCATATGCTGGGGCATCTGGCGGATAACGGGATTGCACCGGATGATCTGCGCCGGATGTGGCTGCATCAGGCCAATAAGGCGATGAATGATTTCATTGGCAAAAAGGTGCTGGGGCGGGTGCAGGAAGCGGGCGAGCAGCCGAATATTTTGCAGGATTATGCCAATACATCGTCGGCGGGATCGATCATCGCATTTTCCAAATTCTCGGACGATTTTGCATCCGGGGATCTGGGGATTATCTGCTCGTTCGGGGCGGGGTATTCGGTGGGGTCGGTGATTGTGAAAAAGGCGTGAAATCGTGTATATGAATTGCATATGATTAGCATATGAATTCCATATGATTTGTGTTTGAGACGGACACCAAAATAAATGTTTGACGCAAACGCTTTCAATTTGAAGGACTGATAAATGGCTCAACGGCATCTTGTAGTAATTCCGAATGTAGCAGGTGGCGTGGAGGTGCATCCTTTGAAGGAGTGGTTGCGTTCTAATCCCGAACAATTACCTGACGGGATGACAACGCAAAACACATCACACACACTGAGGGCAGGACTTAAGAAGCTAGGTTGGAAGCGACAAGATACACATGATGAAGTTAGGCTTTTTCCTCCAAGTAGTGGCGGTGATATATCTAGAGTGAATGATGTTCTTGGAGGCGTAGAAGAAGAGGGTGATGAAAATGTCGAGACATCATTTTCACTAGAATATCAGCTGCGAGATTTTATAGCGTCAAATATGGGATCAATTGACATAGGCGGGAAAAAGCTCCGTGTTTATGTGGATGAAATGGACAGAGACGGGGTGGAATACCAAACTGATGTCGGTCGAATTGATATTCTTGCGGTTGACGAAAATGATAGCTTTTATGTGTTTGAATTAAAAAGGGCTAATAGTCCTGATAGAGCTTTTGGGCAGGTTGCGCGCTATATGGGATGGCTCAAGAAAACCATTGGCAAAGATCGAAATGTTTATGGGGTAATTGTTTCAAAAACAGTAAGTCGCAATCTCCGGTTTGCAAAAACAATCTCACCAGATGTGTTTTTGTATGAGTATGAGGTTTCATTTGCTCTGCGAGAAGCTCATGGGCTTGATGAGTAGTTTGTAGGGTGGGGGTTACCCACCCTATGTTTCACTTGGTTGCGCAGTGGATGGTGGGAGGGAACCCCAACCTACTCCACCCAACCGCTCACCGATTTCACCTCGAGGAAATCATCCAGCCCCCAGACGCCGCCTTCGCGCCCTGAACCGGACTGTTTGTAGCCACCAAACGGCGCACCGGCACCACGCGATGTGCCGTTGAT
>NZ_JBSMEZ010000139.1:0-49973 GCF_056498605.1 Profundibacter sp. | reverse complement strand
CACAAGAGGCACGAAACCGCATGGAACGAAGCAAGGCCGAAACGTGAAAGTTTCAACACTTGTTTCAAAAACAAAGTAGAAGGAGACAGCGAATGACGCAAGTCATTGAAAAGCTTGGAGGCGAGTATGAGATTCGAACTCATGTACACGGATTTGCAATCCGCTGCGTAACCGCTCCGCCAACTCGCCGAAGCCAAGGGCCGTGTAACCCATGCCATTTCGTCGCGCAAGGAGGTTTGTTGTGCTGTGGTGTGTTGCTGTGGCCGCGGTTCTGTGGCAAAACCGATTCATACGAACTAAACGAACGGGTTTACACGATGAGCGATTATTCCGCACGCCGCACAATGATGGTCGATTCACAGGTCCGTCCACAGGACGTCACCAAGTTTCCGATCCTCGAGGCGATGCTAACCGTCCCGCGCGAATCCTACGTGCCGGACAGCAAGCGCGAAGAGGCATACGTTAGCGAAAATGTGGTGCTGGGCGCGTCCCGTGTGATGCTAGAACCACGCACATTCGCCAAACTGCTGGATGCGCTGGATATTGACCCGAACGAGGTGATTTTGGACATCGGTTGCGGGCTGGGGTATTCAACCGCCGTGATCGCGCGGCTGGCCGATGCTGTTGTCGCAGTCGAGGAAGACGCGGAAATGGCCGCCGAAGCGCAGGCGATACTGTCGGGCAATGATGTAGATAATGCCGCCGTGATCGAGGGCGTTATGGCTGATGGTGCGGCCAAACACGGCCCTTATGATGTGATCATTCTGGAAGGGGCGACCGAGCAGGTGCCTGCAGCCATTCTGGACCAGTTAAAAGAAGGTGGCCGGATCGGCTGCATCTTTATGGAAGACGCGTTGGGCATGGCGCGTATCGGTTACAAGATTGATGGGGATGTAGCATGGCGGTTTGCGTTCAACGCAACGGCGCCGGTTCTGCCAGGGTTTGAACGTCGTAAAACGTTTGTTTTATGAAGTTTTACATCCTTCGGGTAGAATGGCGCAATATAAACACAAGCATGAGGGTTCAACGTGGGCTATAGAGTGAAACCAGTACTGGCGGTGGCCGTTGCAATATTTGCATTTGTTGCCTCCCCTGCGGCACGGGCCGAAACCCTGACGGATGCGTTGATTTCGGCATATAAGCATTCCGGCCTGCTGGACCAAAACCGCGCGCTGCTGCGGGTGGCGGATGAGGATGTAGCGCAGGCTGTGGCCGCATTGCGTCCGGTCCTTAGCTATTATGCCAAATCGCAGTATGCGAATTTCACAGATCGGAATGGCGATCACCTAACGGCGAATGTCGGGTTGCAAGCCAGCCTGTTGTTGCTGGATGGTGGTAGCAGCAAATTGGCGATCGAGGGGGCCAAGGAAACGGTTCTGGCCACCCGCGAAGGGCTGATCAATGTCGAGCAATCCGTGCTGTTGCGCACGGTCACCGCTTATATGAATGTGCTGCGGGAAAATGAATTTGTTGCTTTGCGCCAAAATAACGTGCGTTTGATCGGTGAACAATTGCGGGCCGCCAAGGATCGGTTCGAAGTGGGCGAAGTAACTCGAACCGATGTGTCACTGGCAGAATCGCGCCTTGCGCTGGCACGGGCAAATCTGGCCTCGGCCGAGGGCAATCTGGCCCGTTCGCGCGAAGAATACCGCGCTGCTGTCGGCACATACCCCAAATCCTTGCGCGGTGCGCCAAAGGTACCGGCGACAGCCCGCTCGCTAGATTCGGCCCGTGCGATTGCCTACACCACGCATCCCGCGATGAAAAAGGTGCAGCACGATATTGCTGCTGCCGAAATCGGTGTGCTGCGGGCGGATGCGTTGATGAAGCCGACGCTGTCGCTGAAGGGGAGTCTGGATTACAACCATGTGGGAACTGAATCTGCCACAATCGGGCTGGATCTGGGCGGGCCGATCTATCAGGGCGGCAAGCTGAGTTCGTTATACCGCCAAGCGGTTGCGCGGCGTGATGCAGCACGGTCCGGTCTGCACATCACCCGTCATGATGTGGCGCAGGGGGTTGGCAATGCTTGGTCTTTGTTGGCTGTATCACGGGCCACACTGGAAGCCAGCAATCGCCAGATCCGCGCGGCCCGCGTCGCGTATCGCGGGGTGAAAGAAGAAGCGACACTGGGCGCACGTACCACTTTGGACGTGCTGGATGCGGAGCAAGAATTGCTGGATGCCGAAGCCAACCGCATTTCGGCCATCACCGACCAGTATGTTGCAACATATTCGCTATTATCCGCGATGGGCCTGTTGACGGTTGACCACCTGAAACTGGGTATCAGAACCTATGATCCTGCGGCCTATTACAACGCTGTGCGCACGGCTCCGGCCGATAGCACACAGGGCAAACGGCTGGATCGTGTGCTGCGGGCGCTGGGAAAAGAATAGAATTTATCCTTTCTGTTGTGCGGCGCGTGCCTTGGCGCTATTATCAAGAAGAGGCTAAATCGGGAATCTATAATGTCTGAACCTGTATCCAATGCGGAAATCGAGGATGTGCTGTCGTCTATCCGGCGGCTTGTATCGAACGATGTTGCGGAATCGCAAGATGATGTGGCGGATGAACCGGCTGCAAAGCTGATTTTGACGGCGGATTTTCGGGTTTCCGAACCGGATGATGCGTCGCCCGAAGAGGATGCGGCACAAGAGGTAGAGGCGTCTGATGCAGGGGAAGATACCCCGTTCGAGTTTCATCACACCGAGCGCACCACAGACGAGGAGACGCAAACAGCGCAAGCTGAGCCGGTTCAGGGCGAGACCAACGAGGTGTGGCAGGATCCCGCAGAGCAGGCCGAAGATACCGCGCTGGAGAATGAGGATGCAACGCCATCCCTTGAAAGCACCATCGCAGATCTTGAGGCCGCAATCGGCCAGCAAGATGGCGAATGGGAGCCGGATGGCAGCGATTTTGAAGAGGATGCCGACGCCGAAGAGGTGATGTCGGAACCGGTTCAGGACTGGATCGACGGCACGGCCCAAGAGGTTGGTGCCGAGTTTGCTGCGGCTGATGTGCTTGAGGATGAAGCCAAAGATGCCGATCTGTTCGGCGGCGAGGAATCGGTGATTGACGAGGAAACCTTGCGCGATATGGTCAGTGATATTGTGCGTCAGGAATTGCAGGGTGCGCTGGGCGAACGGATCACCCGCAACGTGCGCAAGCTGGTGCGCCGCGAGATCAACCGTGTGTTGGCGGCGCAGGATTTCGAATAGGCTATTCGCTGGCTTAATCAGCTATTTTCAACAACGCATCCAAATCAAGGTGCGCCTCCAGATGATCGGCCAGCGCATCCAGCGTTGCCTCGACCGTATCATCATAGTTTGAATTCCCCGCAACCCCGCCAAGCCCTGCCAAATACGCCGCGCGAAAGCTGTCAGCGGCAAACAACCCGTGCATATAACAACCCATTACATGCCCGTTAGCCGTAGCAGCCCCATCGGAGCGCCCATCCATATCCAGCCACGCACGAGCGCAATCCGCACCCGTTGTCACCCCAATATGGATTTCATAACCGCGCACAGCATCGCCAGTAGGCAGATAAGTGGCCTTGGTCAGCACCAGCCGTTTTTCCGGCACCATTTCCGTCACCACATCCAGCAATCCCAACCCGTCATAGCTGCCGACATGCCCTTCGATCCCGTCGGTATCAATGATCTGCCTGCCCAGCATTTGATAGCCACCACACAGCCCCAACACATGTCCGCCGCGGCGCACATGCGCGGCAAGGTCCACGTCCCATCCTTGCGCCCTGAAATAGGCCAGATCGGCGATGGTGGATTTGGTTCCGGGGATCAGCACCAGATCGGCGTCCCCGGGCAAGGGGCGGCCTGCCTCAATGATTTCAACACTGACATCGGGTTCCGCCGCCAGTGGGTCCAGATCATCGAAATTGGCAATCCGCGACAGACGCGGCACTACGATTTTGAACACCCCGCCGTAGGTCGAGGCGATGTCCATCACATCCTCGGCAGGCAGGCGCCACGCATCGGCAAACCACGGCAGAACCCCGATGTTGTCCCATCCGGTGCGGTTGATAATTTCCTCAACACCATCGTCAAACAGGCTGACATCGCCGCGAAACTTGTTGGTGATGAACCCCTTGATCCGTGTGCGGTCTGCCTCTGGCAACACTGCGTGAGTGCCAACCAATTGCGCAATTACCCCGCCGCGATCAATGTCGCCAACCAGAACCACCGGCACATCTGCGGCTTGGGCAAAGCCCATGTTGGCAATGTCGCCTTGGCGCAGATTGATTTCGGCGGGGCTACCTGCGCCCTCGATCAAAACCAGATCGGCACCTGCGGACAGGCGCTGGAAGCTCTCCAGCACTGGCGGCATCAACGTCTGTTTCATCGCTGAAAAGGCACGCGCCTTAAGGGTGGCGATCCGCTCGCCTTGCAGCACCACTTGCGCCCCCGTTTCGCTTTCGGGTTTCAGCAACACGGGGTTCATATCGGTGATCGGATCAACACAACACGCCCGTGCCTGCAACGCCTGTGCACGGCCAATTTCGCCCCCATCCACCGTGACGGCGGCGTTGTTTGACATATTCTGCGGCTTGAATGGGCGCACGATCAGGCCGCGACGCACATAGGCGCGGGCTAACCCTGCCACCAGCATCGACTTGCCAACATTCGAGCCTGCGCCCTGTATCATAAGTGATTTTGCCATTACCCCAGTTATCCCTATGCTGGGTCAAAGAAACAAGTCGTAACAGGACGTAATTAGCAATGAATACGCCATCACACATACTGTTGGGCGTCGCCGTTTTTGGGCGATCCGGTCATGCGAAAATCACCGCCGCCGCAGTTTTGGGCGGATTGGCGCCGGACATTTCGTTATACGTGATGTCGGCGTGGGCGATACTGGTGCAAAACGTGCCGCCCGAAGTGGTGTTTCGGGAATACTATTTTTCCGCCGAATGGATGCGGGTTTTTGCCTGGGACAACAGTTTCATCCTGTGGGGTGGGCTGTTTGGCGTTGGTCTGTGGAGCAAGCGGGGATGGGTGGTTGCGTTCGCTGGGGCGGGGTTGTTGCATCTGGCAACGGATTTCGCGCTGCACCACTATGATGCCCGTCCGCATTTCTGGCCACTGTCCAATTGGGTGTTCCAAAGCCCGATCAGCTATTGGGACAGTCGGTTTTATGGCCGGATCGTCGCCCCGATAGAACTGCTGCTGGATATTGGCCTTTGCGTGGTTTTATGGCGTAAATATAAGGGGCGCTGGGCCGGATTGGTGATCGGCGGCATCTTTTCGGTGTTGGTTTTTCTGGCGATGTATTTGGTTCTTTCCGATGGTGGCTACTTAGACCACGATACCCACCAAACATAAAAAACGCGCCCTAAAGGACGCGTTTTGAATCTTTGTAATCGGGCTGTTTAGGCTGCTTCTGCCTGCTGGCGACGCTCGGACTCTTCGCGCGATAGCGCAACCGAGGTGCGCACACCTTTGCCAACAAAATCCATCAAGCCAGTGACAACCCGCTCGTTCGGGTCAATGCCGGCACAAGACAAAACTTCGCGGCCATCGCGTGACCGTGCCCAGCGTGCAATCTGCTCGGGGCCATTGCCGTATTTCTTGTCATCAGCAATTGCATCATCCAATGCAGCCAACACCACAGCAGCAAATAGCTTGCGCGAGCGGTTACCTTGTTCGTGGTTGAATGCTGTGCCGTCTACGAAATCCCGCATTACTGTTCCTTTTGCTCTTGCTCTTTTTGGCGTGACGTTCTTTATGCCCGATCTAAACCGATTCGGCTACCGTGTTTTTGCATAGCTGCCATGCGTCTAGCACATGGCTTGTTCTGCATATAGTCGTCTTGCCCCCAGTAGATCACCAATATATAGGTGCTGACAAAATTCCTTCAACCTTTTGCTATGGTTTTGACACATGCCTAAAATCAACGGAAACGAAATTCGCCCCGGTAACGTGCTGGAGCATAATGACTCGCTGTGGGTGGCTGTGAAAGTCGGCCATGTGAAGCCTGGCAAGGGTGGTGCGTTTGCACAGGTTGAAATGAAAAACCTGCGCAATGGGTCCAAATTGAACGAACGGTTTCGGGCGGCGGATAAGGTGGAGCGGGTGCGGCTGGAGCAAAAGGATCAGCAATTTCTGTATGAATCCAATGATATGCTGGTGTTCATGGATATGGATACCTATGAGCAGATCGAGATGCCCGCCGATATTCTGGGCGACCGACGCGCATTTTTGCAAGACGGCATGATGGTGGTGATCGAATACCACGAGGAAGAAGCGCTGAGCGCGACGCTGCCGCAAAAAGTGACCTGCAAGGTGGTTGAAACCGAACCTGTGGTGAAGGGGCAGACAGCCGCCAAGTCGTTCAAACCCGCCACTTTGGACAACGGGATCAAGGTGATGGTGCCGCCGTTCATCGGTCAGGACGAGGATATTATCGTCGATACGATCAGCATGGAATATTCCGAACGCGCCTAGGGCGGATTGCCGCAGGGCAGGCCCAAAATATAAAATGCAACATTCCGGCGCCGTTTATGGACGGTGCTGTAACGGTTTGGTATTCGGACATTTGGTACATTTCACGCCTTGAAACGCATGATTCCATTTCGGGATTGGGCGGAATGCAAAAGAGGTGCGGGTATGGAATTTGTCACGAACACGGAGCTTAGAGGCCATCTGGGGCGGTATCTGTCACAGGTGAAGTTTGGCGGTAAACGGTTTTTGATTTATCGGCATGGGCAAGAGATCGCGGGTCTGGTCTCGACCCGTGATCTGGACCGGATTGTTGAATTTGACCGTAAATCGGTGCGGCAGAAAGAACTGGAATATATGATGCGGGCGGATGCTTGGGAGCGGGCCAAGCGGGGGGAGCCGGGGATGGTGATTAGGTAGTGGGGGGAGAAGAAGCTAGCCATTAGAAATTACTCTCGTATTTTCCAGTGTTCAGGCACCCCTTCCGTTACCAATTCAATCGAAAACCTATCTGCTGGATCATCATTGTTTTTTAGCAAATTGAATATGTCCATTAGGACAGATTTATTGCTTGCAACATAACCATGCCCAAGCTTCCACAGTTTAGCGTCGTTCACTACCACGGTATCCATACCATTTAAAACATAAGTCGGAGGCACAATGCCAACTCTTTGGACATCGTGAAACCAACTTGAAATTAAAAGGGCTTTATCTTGAGGGGCAACGTAAGAA
This sequence comes from Profundibacter sp., assembly GCF_056498605.1. Classification (NCBI taxonomy): domain Bacteria; kingdom Pseudomonadati; phylum Pseudomonadota; class Alphaproteobacteria; order Rhodobacterales; family Paracoccaceae; genus Profundibacter; species Profundibacter sp. Next base: position 42,786 of record NZ_JBSMEZ010000139.1, on the reverse strand, counting down.
GTTGTTCGAGCGCAGTTATTCACAGCGTGCTTTCCCAGCGCTTCCATATGCCTAACATCAATATCGGCAGCTGCAAGAATGACTTGATTGACCCTTTTCAGCACTGATTTTTTATTGGCTGCCAAAACTTCAAAAGCCCCCATCAAACATCTACATCCCATGCTGTGCGCGATAATGTTGACACTTTTGTGCTCCGTTTTTTCAATGAAGTCTTCTATAAATTCGGCAAGACGGTATTTGCTGACATTGACCGCGTCCTCATCCGCAGGATACTTTCTTTTACGCCCTTTAGAAGGCCAACTAAAAAGTCCAATTCCCTGCCCAATACCTAAATCATGCCCAATTTGGGCAGCACGGAGAGCTGCTTGTTCAAAGGTATTGTTGTATCCGTGGACAAAGATTGTTGGTTTTTCTTTGACCTTCATCTTTTGGGAAAGAGCGTTTATGTGAGACCAGTACAGTTCAGGATTTAGCCCTATTAATTGACGAACTTTAAGGCGATCATCTTCTTTTTTGATAAGCTTTCCCCATAATGACGAACCCAATTTCCCTACTTTGTGACTGTCAGGAATTATCACTTCACAGATACCGTAATTGATTTTTGTGTCAAATTGGTTGCCGTATCCGACCAATTCATCGCGATCAAGCTTTGGTTTTCTGTTCGTGCCATAGAAAACATCATACTTTGTATTTTTGTCGCGTTTGGGAGAAGGCTCCTTGTATCCAATTGACCGCTCAATGAGTTGCGATGACTGGGTCATCTTTTTGTAGTCAGCAACGGAGGCAATTATTTGGACGCCGTTGTTTTCTCCAAACTGTTCTTCTTGGTTAGAAGTAAGTGGGCTTTCGATAAACTTAGTGAAGGTGACATCTGCTTCAACAAAACTCATACTCTCCAAGTCTGATTGGGTAAATATAGCGTTTCGAAAAATAGCTCTTTCTGCTGTGCATCCCCTGAGTGAAGCGTTTTTAAATTTTGCATCTTCGAAATTCGATGCTTCTAGGTTGGCTCCCGATAAATCGCTATCGGTAAAATTTGCTTGTTTGAAGTTTAGATGAGACAGGTTTGTATTGGTAAGGTTTGCGCCGCTTAAATTTATCTTTTCAAAGAAGCGTGAGGCTTTTGCTTTTGGAGACTCTCGATAGTCCTTAGGAAGAATTTCATAGAAATTGGTCCCCTCTAAATCTGGAGTGAATTTTACTTTCCTTCGGCGTTGGTTCCAAGGAATGACACCTTCTTTCAACCAATTAACGTGCCAACTGTTGGCCATAAAAACCGCCTTTCGAAGCAAAATACCGAGAGCCACACCATTAAATTGAATGGATGAGTTGCAACCTCACTTTAAGTGCTAAAGGATTTGATTTAGTTAGTCCACATTCACACTCCACCCTCGTCATTTTGAAAAAATGCCAGCCCCCACCTCTCGGCGATTGCGAGCAATCGCCTGCCGGCAGTGCATTGCTGCGCAATGCACCAGAGACCGCCCCACGGCGGGGGCTTTTGCGGCGTTGCGTCTATTTGATAGGCTGTTGGAGACTGATAGGGTTGGTCGTTTGGTAACACCTGTGCAGCCCCCACCCGGTCGGGGGCTGACATTTCTTCAAAATGGGTTGTGCTGTGTTGAGGGGGTTTTACGGGGTGATTGTGGCGTCTCCCGCCAGCAACTCGCCCTTGGCGCGGTCAAAGCGCAGGTAGGCGATGGCTTGGTTGCCTGACTGGGTGAACAGGGTTCCGGCGGGTTTTCCATCCGAGGTGATCGGGGTTCCGATGGGGGCGGTGCCGGTGATTCCGACAGTCACATAGCCCTTTTTCAAGGTGGTTTTGTGTTTCATGCGGGCGATGATTTCTTGGCCGACGTAGCAGCCTTTGCGAAAATCGACTCCGTTCAGGTGCTCGAATCCGGCCTCCAAGATGTCGGTTTCATTCGGGATCAGTTCGATGCCGGTTTCGGGGATACAGTGGGCCACGCGGATGGCGTCGTAGTCGGTGGCGTCGCTCCCTGCCTCGGCCCCGTAGAGCCGCCAGCCGAGCGCCTTGTGACGCGGATCAAGCAGGGCGTTTTCGGGGGTGGTTCCGGTGCCGCGCATCACCTTCAGGGGGGAGGGGGTGATTTGCACGTTGGCGCGCAAGCGGTACATGGTCAGGCGGCGCGCCAAGTCGTCGGCCGTTGCGGCGGGGGCGTCGATGGTGATGGTGTCGCCGTTCTCCAGCAGGAAGAAATCGGTGAGGAATTTGCCTTGGGGGGTTAGGAGGGCGGCGTAGAGCAGGCCGTGTTTTAGTTTTGCCATGTCGTTGGTGATCAGGCCTTGCAGAAACTCGGTGCGATCAGAGCCGGTGATGTCAAATAATGTGCGCGTCATAAATCCATTCCCCATTCGGTGCTGAACATAATATAGGGGATGTGGGGCGGGGCAACCAGAGGGGTGCGACATGCGGGCGCCATTGAGCATTATTATACCGGTATTGAACGCGGAGGGTGAGCTGCCTTTGGTGTTGGCGTCGTTGATGGAGGGGCTTGAGGCCGGATTGGTGCGCGAGTTGGTGGTGTCGGATGGGGGGTCATCGGATGGCAGTTGTGCGTTGGTGGTTGAGGCAGGTGGTGTGGTGGTGAGCGGTGCTGCGGGGCGTGGCGGGCAGATGGCGCGGGGGGCGGAGGCGGCTGGCGGGGCGTGGTTGTTGTTTTTGCACGCGGATACGGTGCTTGGGGCGGGCTGGGCCGAGGTTGTTCGGGCGCATATGGTGGCGGATCAGCGGGCGGGATATTTCCGGTTGCGGTTTAGGGCGGATGGGTTTTGGCCGTGGTTTGTGGCGGGGTGGGCGAATGTGCGGTCAAAGGTGTTTGGGTTGCCGTATGGGGATCAAGGGTTGTTGATTTCGCGTGATCTGTACGATGCGGTGGGCGGGTTTAAGGATATGCCGTTGATGGAGGATGTGGCGATGGCGCGGGGGTTGCGGGGGCAATTGTGCGCCTTACCGGTGGAGGTTGTGACCAGTGCGGCGCGGTATCAGGAGGCGGGATGGGCACGGCAATCGGCGCGGAACCTGTGGCGGCTGGTGCGGTATTTGGCAGGGGTTGATCCGGAGCGGTTGGGGCGGGAGTATGGGGAGTGATGTGGGGGGGCACAAGAAGATGGGGAAATGATAGCTATGGGTCGGCGGCAAAAGATCTCGACGGGCAGCGCATCTAATTGTATCCTAACCTATAAATGAGTTCTCTAGCTAAACACGGTGGGCACATGCTTTTAGGCAAGAATTTCGATGATATTGACGATGGAACCTTACAAGCCCTTATAGATGCCGGCGCGACAGAGACAGTTCACCTTGATTTCAAAAGAGAAACTTACGGAACAGCTGACGCAGACAAGAAGGAATTTCTGAAGGACATATCGGCCTTTGCAAATAGTTTTGGTGGCCACCTTTTGATCGGGATTGACGAGGCTGACGGCGCTGCGTCGGCAATCACACCCTTGAGGGGTATTGATGTCGATCAAGAACTCCTGAGGTTGGAAAATATCGCCCAGACAGGAGTGGATCCAAAGATCTATGGGTTGAGAATGAAGCGTATTCAAATTGGAGACGGGGACGTTATTGCCATTCATGTGCCCCGAAGCGTTAACCCGCCCCATAGGGTGATTTTCAAAAACACCAACCGCTATCACGCCCGCAATTCATCTGGGACTTATGAACTTGCACTTGAAGAACTTCGCATGCTTTTTGGTCAGCAACGGACGATTGAGGAACGCAGCCGGGCATTCACAGGCGAACGGTTCCTGCAAATTCAGGCGAATGAGGGGCCGCTGCCACTCCCCATCCAAAACGGAGGGTTGGTGATGCATCTTATACCGCTGGCTGATCTCGGAGGGGAGAGGCGACACCAAGTGGCTGTGTTGCAGGAACAGAGATCGGCCTTTTGCCCGATCGGTGCTAGCGGTCACTCTGGACGCATCAACCTTGATGGTTTTGTCGTCTATCGAGGCGGTGACGTTTGCCACGGGTACACCCAAATATTCAGAAATGGATGCGTTGAAGCAACCAGCGCCAGTATCTTTCGTGATGATGAACATGGGCGGCATTTCGCGTCGTTATCACTGCCAGAAAACCTCATCCAATTCATGACCTCATATATGAAGGGGCTGCGTGCAATCGGCGCCCTGCCACCTATCATGCTTCAAATATCTTTCTTTGGAACGGCTGGGTTAAGGATGGGTGTGGACCGAATGCGCGTTCCCGATCAACCGCCTGCATACTCAAAGGAAAGCCTGCACTTGCCGCCGTCTATTATCGAAGACTTTAGAGATGATGATGACTACGTAGATGTCATTGCTGAGCAGATGCATTTCATGTGGAACGCCTTTGACTTTGGGAGGTGCTTTTATTTTGATGACGAGAACAAGTGGAAAGGTAGATGAGATCAAACGCAGATCGACCCATTCTATAGGCGATTATCGAGGGAATTCTATCGTGCTCTAACGTCTGCTATACGACGTTGCTTCGCAGCATTGAACTGGTTGCCTTTTCCGATCATCGCAAAATTGTCTGCCCAAGGACAAAGCCCTTGCCCTTACCGCCCGAACCAGCGTTGGGCGAAGCGGGTGAATAGGTTGGGTTTGGGGGGGGCGTTGGTGGGGGATGTGCCAGTTCTCACAGCGCCGTTGGCGGGGTCCAGCGGGTTGTGGCCGCCTATGGGCGCGTTTTCCTTGAATTGCAGGCGGTGCAGGTCGGCGTAGATGCCGCCACCGGCGAGCAGTTCTTCGTGGGTGCCTTGGTCGACCACGCGGCCGCGCTCCATCACTACGATTTTATCGGCGGACTGGATGGTCGACAGACGGTGGGCGATGACCAGTGTGGTGCGGCCTTTGGACAGGCGCTCAAGCGCTTTTTGCACCACGGCTTCGGAATGGGCGTCAAGCGCCGAGGTGGCCTCGTCCAGCAGCAGGATCGGGGTGTCGCGCAGGATGGCGCGGGCAATGGCGACGCGCTGGCGCTGGCCGCCGGACAGGTTGGAGCCGCGCGGGCCTGCGGGGGTGTCCAGACCGTTTGGCAATTTGTCGAGGAAGTCGGTGACGTGGGCCGCATCAAGCGCGTCTTTGAGCGCGGTGTCAGTCACATCGGTGCGGCCCAACAGGATGTTTTCACGAATGGTTTCATCAAACAGTAGGGCGTCCTGCGTTACCACGGAAAACATGCCGCGCAGGTCGTTCAGTGTCAGCTGGTTGATCGGGGTGCCGCCGACGGTGGTTTTGCCCGATTGCGGTTCGACCAGACGGGTCAGCACGTTGAAGATGGTGCTTTTGCCCGCCCCCGAGGCCCCCACAAGGGCGGTGGTTTTGCCGGCCTCGGCAATCAAGGAAGTGCCGTTCAGAACCGGTGTGTCGTCATAGGCAAAGGTAACATTTGCCAGTTCCAGCGTGGTGTTTTCGGCGGCCACAGGGGCGGCAGGTTTGGCGGGGGACGTGATAGTAGGCAGTTCGTCGAACAGTCGGTACAGCCGTTCCAGACTGGCGGCCGCCACCTGCCAGATGCCGGAAATACTGCCCAGACGGCGCATCGGTTGGAACGCCAATGCCATGGCTGAGAAAAAGCTCATGAATTGTCCGACGGTTTTTTCGCCCTCGATAATGTCTTGGCCGCCCACAATCATTACGCCGAAAAACCCAAGGCCGGTGATGATGTCGATCAGGGACGGGATCATGGCGCGACCGGCGGCGGTTTTCACTTCGGCCGAGACGATTTTATCAATGATGCTGGTGAAGCGGCCCAGTTGGTATTGCTCCAGCAGGTTCAGTTTGATCGGGTTGATGCCGTGGAACACCTCATCCAGGCGGGTCGAGCGCAGGGAAGCCTGTTCACGCATATGGCTGGTTTTGCGGCGGATGTATTTTTGCAGCACGTAGACAGGGATGACCAGCAGGGGGGCCCCAATCACGGCGACAACCGTCCAGACCCAGTCGAGGGAAATGGCCAGCCCCAGCAGCAGCACCAGCGAGACCATATCACGGCCAACCCCCGAGATAATCACCGCCCAGACCTGTTGCACAGCGGTTGTGTCGCCCTGCACACGCTCCATCAATGCACCGGGCGGGTTTTTCTGGAAAAACACGCTGTCCAGTCGCATCAAGTGGCGCAGAAGGTCGGTCTGCATATTGGTCGAGGTTTTTTGGGCCACGCGGGTCAGGATGGTTTTCTGGCAAAGCTGGGTAATGGCGCGGACCACAAACAGGCCAAAGATCACCCCACCAACCCACCATATAGCGGCGGTATCGCCACCAACGAACACATGGTCGAACATGGGTTGCAGCATATAGGACAGGATGCCCAATGTGCTGCCCTCGATCACCATCAGGATCAACGCTAGCAGCATCCACCATTTGTGTGGTTTCAGATAGCCGTGCCAAAGCCGTGCCATCAGGGTGCGGGAAGCGTATTGGTCATTTTTAGGGGGTTTTGTCACGTTTGCCTGATCCTGTGGGGCAGTTGTTTTATGTGCATATCCTGCGGCGGGCTGGCTGGCAAGCGCCAGAGCAGTTTAACGGAGGCCCTACGGGCCGCTTTATGTCTTGTGCCTGCGGCGCAGGTATTTAGAGCAAGAAGAAGAGGTGGGGGAATTGACGAGGGGGTGACGAGGCAATAGCGTTTGCTGGTATTCATAGGAGCCCCCCCGCATGTCCCTGTCCCATGGCCGTCCTTATCTTGCCATTCCTGGTCCGTCTGTTGTGCCGGATCGGGTGCTGCAAGCGATGCATCAGCCTGCGCCCAATATTTACGGGTCAGCCATCGAGCGAATGGTCGAGGGCATTGTCACAGATCTGAAGGTTGTGGCCCGCACCGAGCATAATGTGGCGATCTATATTTGTAACGGGCATGGCGCGTGGGAGGCGGCATTGGCCAATGTGTTGTCGCGCGGCGACAAGGTTCTGGTGTTGGCGACGGGGCTGTTTGGGCTGGGTTGGGCTGGAATCGCCGAAGGGCTGGGGGCCGAGGTTGAGGTGATTGATTATGGCAACCGGTCGGGCATTGATATGGCGCGACTGGAGGCGGCATTGCGCGCCGATGTCGGCGGCAAGATCAAGGCGGTTATGGCGGTGCATGTGGATACGTCAACATCGGTCAGGAATGATATTGCCGGTGTGCGCGCGGTGATGGATGCGGTGGGGCATGGGGCGTTGTTGATGGCGGATTGCATTGCGTCGCTTGCGGTGGACCGGTTCGAGATGGACGCATGGGGCGTGGATGTGATGGTCGCGGCGTCGCAAAAAGGGCTGATGCTGCCGCCGGGATTGGGATTCGTTTATTTCAACGACAAGGCGGATGCGGTGCGGGAGGCAGCGGATTGTGTCAGTTCCTATTGGGACTGGCGGGCGCGGGCGCGGCCGGAGGGGTTTTACCAGTATTTCGCGGGCACGGCACCGACGCATCATTTGTTCGGCCTGCATGAGGCGTTAAAAATGTTGGTTCACGAGGAAGGTGTAGAGGCGGCATGGGAACGCCACGCCAAATTGGCCGCGGCGGTTTGGGCGGCGTTCGAGGCGTGGGGCTTGCGGGGACCGGTGGAGTTGAACATTGCGGACAGAAATATGCGCAGCCATGCGGTGACGGCGGTGCGCATTGGTGCGCCTTTGGGCACGGCGCTGCGCGACTGGGTGAGTGAGCGGGCGGGCGTGACGCTGGGCATTGGCATCGGCATGGCGCCACCGGGTGATCCGGCATGGCACGGGTTTTTCCGCGTTGGCCATATGGGGCATGTAAATGCGCATATGGTGCTGGGTGTTTTGGGTGTGATTGAGGCGGGGATGATTGCGCTGGGCATCGAGCATGGCGAGGGCGCGCTGGCGGCGGCGGCCAAGGTGGTTTCGCAGGCTTAGTTCATTTGACCAAATACATTTTCACGATGGTATCGCAGATAATCAGGATGTGGATGGTGGCGCGGATTGCGAGGTAGTATTAGTTTTTGCTCCGGAGCTATTAGGCGCGCAGCTGTTTCTTTTGGAACTTTGTTATGTGAAATAAGGATGCGATGATCCTCGGCGACAGAGATGAGACCGCGATCAAACTATCCAGTGCAATGTTCCAGATAGGGCAAGGCCATTGCGAATAATGTCAGGGCCACCGTCTTTGACGGCTCTGATATGAGCCGCTTCAACTTCTGGACGCCCACCTCCGTTCCTCAGCTCGAGCCCAGAAATAGCGCATCGACCGCCGTAGGCAGCTTTGACCTGCCGCTGAAAAGAGGGGTCGCGATATTTTCTGGAGGTAAGGATGTCTGGCCGGAATGAGGATATTGGGGCGGGCCCAAACGGGGCCTGTGTTTCGGCAAAACCGGAAAGGGCATCGGACTGTTCCTGATCGGCTTGTCTTGGTAAAGCCTCTGGCCCTTTCAATTCCTGCATTCCGTAATTAACGATCGAGGCAAACTCAAGGTCCGTTAGGCGGCGGACCGCGGAAACGCTTACACCACCTGACATGGGCCTGCCGTCGCCAGCACGAAGGGAGTGCTCAAATGCTAGGCCATCTGGATCGGCGCGTTTGACTGTTTGCTCAAAAGACCACTCCGAGGATGGTTCTAGAATTGCAAAGTAATGATCTGGCTTGTGCGGGTCTGGGATGACATCGAGGACCTTTTGCACTGATACATATCCGAATGCGCCCTTGTTCTTTCGACTCTCGTAGAAAATGACCCAGTCACCAATAGTTTCTTGAACAATGCGTAAATAGCGTCTGGGGAAATGATATGCTTCGCCAGGGCGGTCGTCGTAGATTGAAACGGGGTTTTGGATGAATACAGCTTTGCTCATGTAGGAATATGATGCGGTTTGTAGTTGGAGAGCAAGGCAAATTAGGGTGGGGGCATCGCCCACACCCTGTAGGTAAATTCCTAAGCCTTATCGGCCAGCGCCTTGCACCAGCTTTCCATCGCGTTTGTGGCCAGCGGCATTGGTGGCTCCATGAACGTGATGTGGAAGTGGCTGCCCATGTCGGTCACGCCGATGGAGCGCGGACGCACGGCCATGACGTGTGGGTTGGGTAGTTTCATACCAAAGCAAAAGATGATGTTTTTGGCGTCAGTGATCGCCTCGGCGATGTCACCGTCAATGGATTTTGTGTGGCTTAGGTGATCAAAAATGCCGATGAAGGCGACTTTTGGGTGGGCGTCGATGTTGACCTTTAGGGCGGTCAGGATGTCATCAACGCTTGTGTGGCTGGTTTCGGATTTTGGAATTTCCAGATCGAAGGTCGGGTATTTTTCCATCAGGATAGATTGTTTCATCGGGGCGTCCTTTGGTTGGGTTGGACGGCTGCAATGGCAGTGCGCAGGCGGATTGGCGATGTGGCAAATTGCGCAGGCTTGCAAAGAGATTCAATGCCTGCTGCGCGGATATTTGGGGAACGAAAATGGGGTTAGGCGACCAGTTCCATGAAACGGGGGCGGCTGATGTTGGCTCCGCAGGCCAGCAAGCCGATGTTTTTACCCTCGCAGTGGGATTTGAGCGGGCCAAGCGCGCCGCTGAGGGAGGCGGCGCAGGCGGGCTCGACCATCAGTTTTAGCGTCTCGTTCATCAGGCGCATGGTTTGGCGCAAGTCGTCATCGGTGACGCGGACGATGTCGGTGACATTGGCGCGGGTCAGCTCGTATGAGTAAGGCAGCGCCGTGGGTGATCCGAGGCTGTCGGCGATTGTGTCAACTTTATCAAGGGATTGAGGGCTGCCGGATTGGAAGCTTTGAAACATGCTGTCGGCACCGAATGGTTCAACCCCGAAGATTTCGATCTTGGGGTTCAGCAGTTTTAATGCGGCTGACATGCCAGAGATCAGACCGCCACCGCCGACCGGCAGGATCACCATGTCGAGGTTGGGGGCGTCAGCGAAAAGTTCGGCCCCGCAAGTGGCCGCGCCAAGGGAAATGTTGTAGCCTTCGAACGGGTGGATGATGGTGCGGCCCTCGGCCTCGGCGATCTCGTGCATCTTCGGGAACACCTCAAGGATGCTGTCGCAGAGCACTAGATCTGCCCCTAACGCGCGACAGCCGTCAATTCGGATCGGGTCGGCGGTTTTGGGGATGGCGATTTTGGCCGAGGTGCCGCACGCTTTTGCGGCCCATGCCAAGGCCAGCGCGTGGTTGCCGCCGCTTGCCGCTGTGACGCCAGCGGCGCGTTGATCGGGGGTTAGGGCTTCGATGGAGAGAAGGCTCCCGCGGGCTTTGAACGAGCCAGCTTTCTGGAACAACTCCAGCTTCATCGTGGCGGTGCTGCCCTTTGGCAGCAGGTCCTCCAGCCCCGTTTGGCGCAGGTCCAAAGTGGGGGTGCGGATGATACGGCCTGCTATTTGTTGCTGGGCGGCTTTGATTTTTTCTAACGTAATATCAGTCATTTGCGCCATTCCACGGGCCGTGATAATCGCCGTCTTTGTCCAGCCGTCTAAAGCCGTGTTCGCCAAAGAAATCGCGCTGGGCCTGGATCAGGTTGGTGCTGCCGCGCGCGGTGCGGATGCTGTCGAACCATGCCAAGGATGCAGAGAGGACCGGCACGGGGACGCCATTATTGATGCCAGAAGTGACCACGCGGCGAAGGGCACCGATGGAGGCATCAAGGCGGGTTCGGATGGCGGGGGCGAGGATGAGTTCGTTTTGCGGCAGGTTGGTACGGAAGGCATCGGCCAGATCGTCCAGCAGGGACGAGCGGATGATGCAGCCGGCGCGCCAGATTTCGGCGATGCGCGGCATGTTCAGGGACCAGTCGTATTCATCGGAAGCCGCTTGCAAGACGCGAAAGCCCTGGGCGTGGCCAAGGATGCGGGCGGCCATCAGGGCGGCTTCCAGATCATCCGTGCTGGGCCGGTCGGTTTGGGTGGTGTCGGGGTTTAGCAGCGGCTGTGCGGCGATGCGGGTGTCTTTTTCGGACGACCACGAACGCGCCCCCACGGCGGCCTCGATTGCGCTGGCGGACTGGCCGAGTTTTAACGCCTCGATTGCGGTCCAGCGGCCAGTGCCTTTTTGACCCGCCTTATCAAGGATCAGATCGACCATCGGTTTGCCGGTTTCAGGGTCGACGGCTTGCAACACTTTGCCGGAAATTTCGATCAGGTAGGAATGCAGCGGGCCGTCGTTCCATTTGGTCAGCAGGTCGCCGATTTTTGCGGCAGGCCAGTTGGCCCCGTCACGCAGCAGCGCGTAGATTTCGGCAATCGCCTGCATGTCGGCGTATTCAATGCCGTTGTGCACGGTTTTCACAAAATGACCCGCGCCGTCGGGGCCGAGGTGATCAACGCAAGGATCGCCTTCAAATTTGGCCGAGATCGCTTGCAGGATGGGTTTTAGTTGGGTCCAGCTGTGATCCGTGCCGCCAACCATCATAGATGGGCCATGCCGTGCGCCGCTTTCGCCGCCCGAAACGCCCATGCCGACGAAATGCAGATCGGTTTCGGCCATCAGGGCGCTACGGCGGCGGGTGTCGTGGAAATTGGCGTTGCCGCCATCAAGGATGGTGTCGCCCGCGTCCAGCAGCGGGGTGATGGTGTCGATCATCATGTCCATCGGTTTGCCCGAGGGGATCATGAACAGGATCACGCGCGGGGTGGTCAGGCCCTGAATGAAATCGGTGAGCGTGTCGTGGGGGGAGAGGTTTTTGGCGAGCGCTCCGGCTTCTTTGATGAAGGGGGCGATCCAGTCCACCTCGCGGTTGGTGACAGCCACCTGAAAGCCATTATCGGCCATATTCAGGGCCAGTGCGCTGCCCATCGTTCCCAACCCATAGACGCCGATTTGTGATTTTGACATGATGTGTTCCTTGTGTTGTTAGCGCAAACATACGCTAGCCTTGTGGGGAATTCCAGCGGTTCACGGGCATTTGATACGGGCAGCGGCGAGCGCTGTTGGGAAAGCGGTTTCAAGCAGGTTTAGATCGGCGGGTGTGCCTGCGGAAATACGGATGCAACGGTCCTGTGGGGCGACGAAGGGCATGCGGATAAAGATGCTGAGTGCGGTCATTTCGGCGACGATGGCGCGGGCGAAATCGCCGGATTTGCCACAATCGATGGTGACGAAATTGGTGGCCGAGGGCAGGGGTGTCAGGCCATTGGCGCGGGCGATGTCGCTGATACGGGTTCGGGCGGCGGTGACTTTGGCGAGGGTTTCTGACAGGTAGGCCTGGTCTTGTAGGGCCGCGAGTGCGCCTGCCTGAGAGACGCGGCTCATACCGAAATGGTCACGGACCTTGGCGAAGGAGGCGATCAGGTCTGCGTGGCCAATGGCGGCCCCGACACGGGCACCAGCCATGCCGTAAGCCTTTGAAAAAGTGCGCATATGGATGACGTTCGGGTTGTCGGGCTGCATTGGTGGTGCGGTGCCTTCTGGGGCGAATTCAACATAGGCTTCGTCCAGCACCATCAAGCAGCCATTGGGTATACGCGCGATCATATCGTTGATCACGTCGGCGCTGTGCCATGTGCCCATCGGGTTGTCGGGATTGGCGAGATAGACCAGTTTCGCGTCTACCTCGGTGGCTTTGGTGATCAGGGCATCGGGGTCTTCCATATCGTCCTTGAACGGCACCTGCACCAACTCGCCGCCAAAGCCGTTTACGTGGTAGTTGAAGGTCGGGTAGGCGCCAGCCGAGGTCACCACCTTGTCGCCTGCCGCGACGGTCATGCGCACCAAGGAGCCAAGAAGCCCGTCGATGCCAGCACCTATGACGATGTTGTCCATGGTGACGCTGTGGTGGGCGGCCAGTGCTGCGCGCAATTCATGGCTGGCGCTATCGCCATACATCCATGTTTGCGGCACTGCGCCCTGCATTGCCAGAATCGCCTTTGGCGAGGGGCCGAATACGTTTTCATTTGCACCAAGGCGAGCCGTAAAAACATGGCCAAGGGCGCGTTCCTGCACCTCGGGGCCAACGAACGGCACGGTGGAGGGCAGCGAGGCGATCAGCGGGGTGTATCTGGGTCCAGTCATGGGGAATAGATTGCGCAAAATGCGCGGGGCGGCAAGGGGATAGGTTGAAAACATGCGTGGCGTGCATATATGAGAATCACTCGCAACTACCAATAGGTGATACATGTCGATCAAACTAACCCGTCGCGGATTTCTGGCAAGCACGGTTGCGGCCGGGGCTGTGCGCACCATGCCAACTATCGCCCCGCGTCTGGGTGGACGGCGCATATTGACGTTGGTTTACGACAAATCGCTGGGCATGATGCGGGCGATTGAGCGGGTGGTTTATTAACCCCGACGACAGGCATGTAATTCCTTACCTATGCAAGGGTGTCTGTTCAGGCTAGCCTGACACGCATTATCGCTGACTTGTTATAGGAGGCGCGCAATGCTTTTTAGGCTCGCTATTACGGTTTTAATACTGCTGTCTTTTGCGGATATGTCCCGTGCTAAATCTCTGGCGCTGGTGATTGGCAATGATAGTTACCAGAATGTTGAACCGCTATTGAAGGCGCGTTCGGACGCTGAAGGGTATCGTGCGTTCCTGCAAGATCGCGGGTTTGACGTGACAATGAAGCTGGATGTGGGCGGGCGCGATATGGTGGTGGCGTTGGCAGAATTTCTGGATAAAATTACAACGGGTGATACAGTTCTGTTTATCTATTCCGGTCATGGCTGGTCGGACGGACGCGAGAATTACCTAGTGCCGACCGACATACGTTTTGAAGGGTCGGAAACCCTGATTGCAGCGGAAAGTTTCGCGCTGCGCAACGGGGTGAACGGTGTTATTGATAAAATTTCCCAGCGTAGCCCCGCATTAACCGTGGCAATAATTGATGCCTGCCGAAATAACCCCTTTTCCAGTCCAAGCAATGGAACCCGCGCGATTGGTCTGGAGCGCGGGCTGGTTCAGGTCGAGGCGCCTGTGGGCACGTTCATCGCGTTTTCAGCGGGCGAAGGGCAAACCGCGCTGGACCGTTTGTCGGATGATGATCCCGAATCCTATTCGGTTTTTACCCGCTTTTTCCTTAAGGAACTTGCAAAACCGCAGGATTTGCAATCGGCCTTTAAGGCCACGCAACTTGCCGTGAACCAGTCGGCGCAAGGCATTGGTCATCCGCAGCGCCCTGCCTATTACGACGAGGTGATCGGTTCGGCATGTTTAACGGGTAATTGCACCCCGTCGTTGGTGGAGCCGACAAAATTGCCGGATGCCGCGCCTGTGGCGACGGTGGATCAAGTGTTGATTGCGCAAGTCGAGTGGCAGGATTTCAAGGAGACAACCTCGGTCGAGGCGTTGTTGCAGTTTTCCGTGCGCCATGCGGGCACGCCCTATTCGGCATTGGCCGCAGACAAGGCGCGGGTTTTACTGGCAGCACAAACGAACGACAGGGCGCCGATTACTCCGGATCCGCCAGTTGAGGTTGAGCACGAGGCTGTGCCGGAAAAACCCCCTGTTGTTGCAATTTTCAAACGGCCCAAGTGGTGCCCGTCAGCCGCCACGGCAACCGAGAAGACGATTTGCGGCAATAAGCGGCTGTCGTCACTCGACCTGAAAATGTCCCGCCTTTATTTTGCGAAATTACGGCGGCGGGATGCCAGCGGCAAGGCGCGTTTGAAAAACAGCCAGCGTGCATGGATTGGCGCACGGGATGCTTGCGGGCGCAATGTGGGCTGTATTGCGCGCAAATACGAGGATCGCATCCTGTATGTGCGCAACTGACCCTGTGACGGCGTGTTAGCCCATTTCGGCCAACCGCTGCATCGCGGCCTTTAGTTTGGCGGCTTCTTCTTCTTTCTGGCCGAGCAGTTCGCGGCTCTCGGCGACCACGGCATCGGGCGCACTTTCCACGAACTTGGGGTTGTTCAAACGACCGCGCAGGCCACCCATGTCTTTTTCCAGTTTGCCCAGCGATTTCTCCAGCCGCTCTTTTTCCGCCGACACGTCGATGATATCGGCCAGTGGCAGGGCGAATACGCCGCCCTCGATCGCGATGGTGACGGCCCCTTTGGGCAGGGTTGCGGTCTCGGTTAGCGGCTCGATGCGGGCGAGGCGTTTGATCAGCGCCTCGTTGTTGTCCCATGCCTTGCGGCCAGCGGTATCCAGATTTTGCATCAGCATCGGGATTTTGGCACCGGCTGGCACGTTGACTTCGGTCCGCACCGAGCGGATTTTGTCGACCAGATCAGTGACCCAACCCATTTCGCGATCCGCCTCGGGATCAACCAGATCGGCAGCCGTATATTGTGGCCAATCTTGGTGGACCAACATGTTGTCGCGTTTGGCTGTGATGCCCCATAATTCTTCGGTGATGAAGGGCATGATCGGGTGCAGCAGGATCATGCTTTGATCAATGATCCATGCCATCGTGGCGCGGGTCTCCTTAATGGCGGCGTCGTCTTCCGAGAAGAATGTCGGTTTGGTGAATTCCAGATAGCGGTCGCATAAGGTCCCGCGCACAAAGACGTAAGCGGCGCTGGCGGCGTCGTTGAAACGGTAGGCCTCAAGTGCTGCATTATAAGCGTCAAAGGCTTTGGCCGCTTCGCCGACCATCCATTTGTTCAGGGGTAGTTTGACGGCGGCTGGGTCAAAATCTGGATCTGGGTGGCATTCGTTGAATTGGGCGAAGGAGGTGGCGTTCCAGAGTTTGGTGCCGAAATTACGGTAGCCCTCGACGCGTTCGGTCGACAGCTTTAGGGAGCCACCGATGCTGGCCATCGAGGTCATGGTGAAGCGCACGGCGTCGGCGCCGAATTCGTCGATCATATCCAGCGGGTCGATGACGTTGCCCAAGGTTTTGGACATTTTCACACCATTTTCGTCGCGCACCAGCTGGTGCAGGTAAACGGTGTCAAACGGCACTTTTCCGGTGACTTCGAGTTGCATCATCATCATGCGGGCGACCCAGAAGAACAGGATGTCTTGGCCGGTGATCAGGGTGCTGGTGGGGAAGTATTTTTGCAGTTCCGGCGTGTCCTTGGGCCAGCCGAGGGTACCGATGGGCCAGAGGCCGGAGGAGAACCATGTGTCTAGGACGTCGGGGTCGCGGTAGATAGGCTTATAGTTTAAATCACCCGAATTGAATTGGGTGGTGAATGCGCTTTCAAAGCTGTCAAATACCTTAACGGGCATCCCATAAAAATTGGATGCAGCTTCAATGGCCTCTTCTTCACTACTCGCACAGAATTTTTCATTGCTGCCAAATTTTTCGTGACTCTCAGAATAGAAAGAATCTTTAGAAGGCCCATACCAAACCGGTATCTGGTGCCCCCACCAAAGCTGGCGCGAGATGCACCATGGCTCGATGTTGTTCATCCAGTGGAAATATACCTTCTCGCCACTTTCCGGCATGATTTTCACGCGCCCGTCTGTCACCGCATCACGGGCAGGGCCAGCGAGTTTGGCGGCGTCGACATACCATTGATCGGTCAGCATCGGTTCCATCACCACCTTGGAGCGGTCACAAAACGGCTGCATGATCTTTTTGTCCTCGATCATGATCATCAGGCCCTCAGAATCGATATCGGCAACCACCGCCTTGCGGGCCTCAAAGCGGTCCATGCCACGGTAGGCGTCAGGGATAAGGTTCAGGGCGTCAATTTCGGCCTCGGCCCAATCAGCCCCTTCGGAAATAGCTTTGGCGCGGGTGGCTGCGGTCTCGTAATCCGCGCCATCACCCCGCATGTGCGCCTTGGTATCCATCAGCCGATACAGCGGGATATGGTTGCGTTTGGCGACGCCATAGTCGTTCAGATCATGCGCGCCGGTGATTTTCACTGCCCCCGAGCCGAAGGTCATGTCGGGGTAGTCATCGGTGATGATCGGGATCAGGCGGCGGTGCTGTTTGGGACCAACCGGAATTTCGCAAAGCTGACCGACGATGGGCGCATAGCGTTCGTCATCGGGGTGAACTGCCACAGCACCATCGCCCAACATAGTTTCGGGCCGTGTGGTGGCGATGGAAATGTAGTTTCGCATCTCGCGCAGGGTGACGTTGCCGTCCTCGTCTTTTTCGACATATTCATATTCAGCGCCGCCTGCGAGGGGGTATTTGAAGTGCCACATGTGGCCGTCGATCTCGATGTTTTCGACCTCAAGATCGGAAATCGCGGTTTCAAAATGCGGGTCCCAATTGACCAGACGGCTGCCGCGATAGATCAGGTTTTTGTGGTATAGATCGACGAAAACTTTAAGCACGGCGTCGTGGAAATTTTCATCCATGGTGAAGGCATTACGATCCCAGTCACAGGACGCGCCGAGCCGCTTGAGCTGATTGACGATGGTGGAGCCGTATTTCTCTTTCCACTCCCAGACCTTCTCAATGAACGCCTCGCGGCCCATTTCGGCACGCGATGGCTCGCCATTGGCGGCCAGCATCTTTTCGACTTGCAGCTGGGTGGCGATGCCCGCGTGGTCTTGGCCGGGTTGCCACAGGGTGTCAAAGCCGCGCATCCGGTGCCAGCGCACCAGCACGTCTTGCAGGGTGTTGTTGAAGGCATGACCAATGTGCAGCGCGCCCGTGACATTGGGCGGCGGGATCATGATGCAGAAGCTGTCGGCACCTTCCTTGGCGTTGGCACCTGCCGCAAATGCGTGCGTGTCTTCCCAAGCCTTGAAAATACGTGCCTCGGCTGAAGCTGCGTCAAATGTCTTTTCCATCGCCATTGTGGTCTGCCTTCGCGTCAAAATCTGGTTAGGCGAGGTCTAACGAATGATGCGGGTAAGGGGAAGGGCGTGTTTGACGGGTGCCGGTATTAGCTGCGGTTCGGGGCGTTGGTTTGCAGGGGCACGCGTTCGCCTGTGCGGGTCACGGCGGGGTCATAGGGTTCGCGGGCGAAGACCTGTCGGGTCATGTTGGTGAAAAATTCGATCGGCAGGGTGTCGTAATCGGGATCAAAGCTGGTTTGGTCCCAGAGTTCGCAGAATTTTTCGCAATCGTCATAGTAGATGTGGCCCGCATATGTGTCACGTTTGTTCGGGTCGGCGCCAACGTGGGTGCCGTAATAGGCCAGTTGGAAATCGCCGTGTTTTTCCACCACCCATGTGCATTGTTCCCGCACGAACGGGCGCAGGATGCTGGCTGCGTATTCGTCGTGGTTGTAGGGTGCGTAGATATCGCCGATGTCGTGCAGCAGGGTCGAGACCACCCAATCAATGTCCGCCCCGTCCCGCCATGCCCGTGTGGCCGATTGCAGAGAATGGCCAAGGCGGCTGATTTTGTAGCCGGATAACCCTTGGTCCAGATCAACCAGTGCGGTGAGCAGCCGATCAGCGGTGCCTTTGGTGTATTCCACCTCGTGTTTGGTTAGGAAGTCATAGTCTTCCTTGTCGCCATCTTTCATTTGGGTGAATTTGACGTGATCCATGATGCGCACCTCGTTTGTTGATACCGAGAGGTAAGCCGAAAATTTCGTGTCTGGCAAGCGGGGTTAGGAAAACGCCTCGTAAACGCGGATCGCCAGCTTGTTCAGTTCATCACGGGGCAGATCGCCGACGATGGCGTAACGCAAGCGGTCGTCCTGCCAGTAAAAGCTGTTGGTTTTGCCGTTTTGTTTGAAGGTGAATTCGGCCATCTGGCTGTGGTCTGATCGCACAGCAAACAGGGTGATGCGGGTGCCTGCGGTGTTTTCATACATGAATTGGGCGGCGGGGCCTTCGGTGGCCGACAGCAAGCGCCCGCCAATCAAGCCAAAGCCGTTTGCAGTCAGGTCGGGTGCTGACAGCTGTTCGCCAACGCGGTTCGACAGCCAGCGGATCAGCAGCTCTTCCTCGTCTGCGCCTACCTCGACAGGGCGGTGGGGATCGGCGGTGTAGACAGCATGGGCGGTGATGGCTTCTTGCACAAGGCCCGCAACCATGAGGTCAGTGTTTTGTGGGGCAATACCACGGCCCATCCAGCCAAGCGCGACGCCGACGCCAAGGATTGCCAGAGATGCGGCAATGGCGCGCATCGGGGCGCGGGGGGGGGTGGCGGGGGCAATGGACGGCAGGTCAATCGGCATATCGGGGGCGGGGAACAGGGTGCGCAACGCGTCGTTTTGCGCGGCCCAGTCGGCAACTTCAGCGGCGCGGTCGGGGTTTTCGGCTAGATACGCCTCGACCAGCGCCATGTCGGCGTCGTCCAGTTGTCCGTCGACAAAGGCGTGCATCATATCGGTGGTTATTTGGGTCATGAGGCCCCCTTTAGGTCGGTTGTGGGCACATCGGCCATCATCTCGCGTAGTTTTGCCCGTGCGCGGCCAAGGCGCGACATCAGGGTGCCCAACGGCACGTTCAGCGCTTCGGCGGCTTGTTTATAGCTAACCCCGCCCAGCACCACTAGTAAGAGTGCCTCGCGTTGGTCTTCGGGCAGTTGGGTCATGGCACGGGCGGTTTGGGACAGGGCCAGTTTTTGGTCCAACGCATCCGGTGCGGCGGGATCATGGTGCATGTCGTCAATCGCCACGAGGTGCGGGCGGCGGGACTGGCTGCGCATCTGGTTTTTGTAAAGGTTCAGAAGCATTTTCATCAACCACGGTTTGAGTGCGCCGGTTTGTTGCCAAAGATCGCGTTTGCGCAGCGCACGTTCGGCGCAATCCTGCACCAGATCGTCCGCCATGTGCCGATCCCGCGTCAGGGCATAGGCATAGCGCCAGAGGTCCGGCAGGCAGTGCTGTAGCTGGGCGCGAAATTGGGGCATGTGATCCTATCAAATACGGGCGGCCCAAAGTAGCGGGGCCGCCCTGCCTTACCCTAACCGCAATTTGCGTTGGCTTGTATCCTAATTCGCCCCAAGATCGGGAGAATTAGGACGCTCGGTTTCAAGGCGAATGCAAATCGCTTGCGGGGACATGATTAGGGTTTGGCAATATGCCACACACCTTTGACGCCATCACCGGTCGTGTCGCCGGATTTCTTGTCTTTGAACCATGTATAGAGCGGCATGCCGTTGACTGCCCATTGGTGGGTGCCATCGGCACGGGTAATGACCGAAAACTGGCCAGCGCCCTCGGCTGAAGCTGGTGCCATCAATGGGGGCCATTTTACGGCGCAGCCGTCATTGCAGTTCGACACGCCTTTGCTATCCTTGTCGAAGGTGTAAAGTGACATGCCTTTGGAGTCGGTATAGATTTTTCCGCCCTCAACTGTGATGGCAAAGATGGATGCCTTTGGCGCATGTGCTGCTGCGAAAGCGGTGCCAGCGGACAATGTGGTTGCCAATGCGGCGGCGATCATGGTGGTTTTGAACATAGGGTTCTCCTGAAGGTTTCATATCGCCGGTGGTTTGAGCCGGCATATGATAAACACACCGCGGGGGGTGGTTTTAATCCTTGTCGGGTAAAATAAATTTGAAATCCGTTTGGAATTAACGGGTTAGGGATGTAACCGTAATATGGTTCACGGCATTGTTTATAGACGGCGCAGGGGTGTGGGCCGATGATTGGAGCATGGTTAAACAGATGATAGGGGATTGCGACGGATGCGGTTAAGCGAACGCATATCGGGCTGGCTGGGCCTTGGATCGCGGGTGGACCAGACGCCTGCGGTTCTGACGCGCGGGCGGGTTGACCATGTGATCATCTTTGACGGCACTATGTCGTCGTTGAAAGAGGGCTGCGAGAGCAACGCGGGGCTGACCTATAAAATCCTGCGCGAAATGGCTCCGTCGCAGCATTTATCATTGCGATACGAGAGCGGGGTGCAGTGGCACCATTGGCGCAGCACGATGGATGTGATCACCGGCAAGGGGATCAACCGCCAAATCAGGCGGGCTTACGGGTTTTTGGCCAGCCGGTATCGGGCCGGTGACCGGATATTCCTGCTGGGGTTTTCGCGTGGGGCCTATGCGGCGCGATCTATGGCGGGGGTGATTGACCGGATCGGATTGCTGACACAGGAACACGCCACAGTGCGCAATATCCGCCAGATTTACCGCCATTATGAATGCACAGCGCATAGTGATGCCGCGCAGGATTTTGCCAAAGCGCATTGCTATGACGGGGTCGAGATTGAAATGGTCGGGGTTTGGGATACGGTCAAATCCCTTGGCATCCGTCTGCCAGTGCTTTGGCGCTGGACCCAGCCGAAACATGATTTTCACAGCCATCATCTGGGCAACAGCATCCGCCACGGGTTTCACGCGTTGGCGATGGATGAAACCCGTCTGGCCTTTGCCCCTGTCATGTGGGAGTGCCCGGGGGATTGGCATGGGGTGATGGAACAGATGTGGTTTCGGGGCTGCCACAGTGACATTGGCGGCCATTTGGGGGGCTATGATGCGGCACGGCCCCTGTCGAACATTCCGCTGGTCTGGATGCTGGAAAAATTGGAGGGGTGCGATGTCTGTATGCCCGATGATTGCCGCGAGCGGTTCACGGTCGATCCCGACGCGCCATCGGTCGGATCATTTCGCGGTTGGGCCAAGCTGTTTTTATGGCGCAGGCGCCGCGTGATCGGGCGCGATATGAGCGAACATGTGCATTCCAGTGCGCAGGGGCATAAATATGCGCACCGCGTCAGCGCAGTTTCATAATCAGGCAGGTGGTCGATCCAGTGGCGTATGAATCGCTCACTCTTGAGTGAACTCTGCTTCAAGATAATGGGAATTACATTGGAAGGCCGAAAATGATGCAGGTCAGGCGACGTTTTGCAGCGACACATCCGGCGTAACCCCTAGCGCGTGACACACATCACGGGTCAGGGCGGGGCGGTTCAGGGTGTAGAAGTGCAAATCCTGCACACCGCCATCAATCAGATCACTGCACAATTCAGTGCAAACGGCGGTTGCCAGCAGGTCTGTGCGATCATCGCGGATGGCGGCATTAAACGCGTCATCCAGCCATGTCGGGATTGAGGCACCACAACCGGCGGCGAATTTTTTCAGGCCGGTCCAGCTGGTGATCGGCATGATGCCGGGGATGATCGGGGCGGTGATGCCAGCGGCGACGCAGGCGTCACGGAAGCGGAAGAACGTGTCGGCCTCGAAAAAGAACTGGGTGATGGCGCTGGTTGCGCCCGCGTCGATTTTGCGTTTCAGCCAGTCAACATCGGCGGCCATGTTGGCGCTGTCGGGGTGCGGTTCGGGGTAGGCACCAACGCGGATGTTGAATTTACCAGTGTCGGTGAGGGTTTCGATCAGTTCGATTGAATTGGCAAATCCGTCATCGATTGCAGTGAATTTTTCGGCACCATTGGGGGCATCCCCGCGCAGGGCGACGATGTCGGTGACGCCTGCCTTGGCGTATCCATCGGCGATGGCGAGGATTTCGTCACGGGTGGAATTAACGCAAGTCAAATGCGCGGCGACGTTTAGCCCGTAATTTTTGTGGATCGTAGACACGGCATCGTGGGTCAGATCACGCGTGGTGCCGCCAGCGCCGTAAGTGACCGACACAAAGTTCGGGTTCAGCGGAGCCAGCACTTGCACTGTGTCCCACAGCCGGAACGACGCATCGAGCGATTGTGGCGGGAAGAATTCAAAGCTGATGCGCGGCGTGACCATGGTGATTTCCTTTATGCTGGTGGGTCTTGTCGCACAGGATAAAATGTGAAACAAATTCATAATTCTCAAGATTAATATGAGGTTTGTTGTAAATGCATCTGGAATTGCGCCATCTGCGCACCATAAAAGCGATCCACGAGGCGGGCGGTTTGGGGCGTGCGGCGGATATGATGAACATCACCCAATCCGCATTAAGCCACCAGATCAAAGGGTTGGAGGTGCAAACGCAGGTCGAGCTGTTTGTGCGCCGTTCCAAGCCGTTACGCCTGTCAGCCGCCGGAATGCGGCTGCTGGTGCTGGCGGAGAAGGTGCTGCCTGAAATTGATGCTATTCAGGATGATTTTGCAGGTCTGAACGCGGGGCGCGCAGGTCGGTTGCATATCGCAATCGAGTGCCACGCCTGTTTTGAGTGGTTGTTTCCGGTTTTGGAGGAGTTTCGCAAGGCGTGGCCGGATGTGGATGTGGACATTCGCGCTGGCCTGTCGTTTGACGCGCTAACCGCGTTGCAAAAGGAACAGGTCGATCTGGTGATTTCGTCTGACCCTGAGGATCTGGAGGGTGTCGAGTTTGTGCCGCTGTTTGATTACGAGCCGGTGTTTGTGGCTGCCGCCAAGAACCCGCTGGCGCAAAAACCCTACATCGAGGCGGCGGATTTCAAGGGCCAGACCTTGATCGTCTATCCGGTGGAGCGCAGCAAGCTGGATGCGTTCACTGGACTGCTGGGCCCCGCCAAGGTGGAGCCTGCGGCCATTCGCAAGGTGGAGCTGACGGCGGTGATCTTGCTGCTGGTGGCCTCGAACCGCGGTGTGGCGGTGTTGCCCGACTGGGTGGTGCGCGAGGTGAAGTATAATTCGGATTATGTGACGCGCCCTTTGACCAAGAGCGGTTTGACGCGGCGGTTATTCGCGGCGGTGCGCGAGGATGACGTGGCCAAACCCTATATGGCACATTTCAATCGGCTGGGGCGCAAAATTCCGGTGAAAATGCAACGCGGGAAGAATTAGACCGGCTGCTATATCGCAGATTTAATACCCTTTAATTGTCTAACTGATGCCGCAATCCAGAGTTACCTTCTTTGCAGTTGTCTGAATAAGACGTATATTTTGTGGATTAGGTATCATGCCAACAACATTTAGTGTGATTAGCATCGGTGTTCTTGCCGATATGGATACAACCGAGGGCAATACAGTTGCCGAAAACGCTTCGGCGCTTGTCGGGATGACATTTGGCAGCGCGGGCAATGCGCTGGTCAATGATTTTGTAACGATGTCCCAAGTGGGAAATGTCGGGTCGTCCTACGGGACAAACAATTCCCCTGCAGAACAATTTTCGATTGATGGTGGTGCAGCACAGACGTTTGACAGCACTGCGATCTATAATGCGACGATTACCTATATCGATGGCACGACAGCGACGTATACGGCCGTTCTGTATCAGGACATCAATGGCAATACATACCTTGCCCCAGAATTTTCCGCCAACGCGGATCAAGCCACGCTCGAAGCTGGCGCAATCAGGTCAATTACCTTGGATAGCCTGGTTGGCAATAGCTATTCAGGTCTAACGGCAAGCCGTGAATCCTGGAATTTTGTGACATGCTTTGTGCGCGGCACAATGATTGAAACGGCCAGAGGATCGGTGCCCGTGGAAACGCTGCTTGCAGGTGATCTGGTGCGCACTGTGGACAACGGAATGCAGCCTTTGCGCTGGGTCGGACAACGGACTGTTGCGGCAAAAGGAAATTTTGCACCAATTGTTATCGGCAAAGGAGCACTGGGAAATACCGAAACATTGCGGGTTTCGCCGCAGCACAAGATTTTGCTGACCGGGTGGCGTGCCGAGCTGTATTTTGGTGAACCAGAGGTGCTGGTTGCTGCGAAAAATCTGGTGAACGGGGATACGATTGTGCAAGCGCGTGGCGGTGAAGTGCAATATTTCCACATTATGTTTGATCAGCATGAACTGGTGTATTCAGCTGGTATTGAAACTGAAAGCTTTAATCCGGGGCAACTGGCATTGCACAGTTTGTCTGATGCGTCCCGCGATGAAATATTTACGTTGTTCCCTGAATTGCGTGTCGGCGGGGGTGCGGCATATGGTGGGTTGGTTCGCCCTTCTCTGAAGGCAGGCGAGACACGGCTATTATTTTCCTGACCAGACCTTGTGCGGCCCTTGTGCGTTGGGCGCGGGGGTGTATATACGGCATCCTTGATGCATAAGGAGTTTGCCCGATGGCAATGAGCGCCAACCTGAACCTGATGATAAAAGCTGCGCGTTTGGCGGGGCGGTCCCTGTCAAAAGATTTTCGCGAAGTTGAAAACCTGCAGGTGTCGATGAAGGGCGCTGGCGATTTTGTCTCCAAGGCCGATATCGCTGCCGAGGAAATCATCCGTGAGGAGCTGATGGGTGCGCGTCCGACCTATGGCTGGGTCGGCGAAGAATCCGATGCGGTGGATGGCGAAGACCCGACACGGCGCTGGATTGTCGACCCGCTGGATGGCACCACGAATTTTCTGCACGGGATGCCGCATTGGGCGGTGTCGATCGCGCTGGAGCATAAGGGCGAGGTGGTGGCCGGTGTGGTGTATGACCCGACCAAGGACGAGATGTTCTTTGCTGAAAAAGGTCAGGGCGCGTGGTTGAACGAAAGCCGTTTGCGGGTTTCGGGGCGCAAGCGCTTGATTGATTGCGTGTTCGCCACGGGGCTGCCATTTGCCGGTAGTGCTGATTTGCCAGCAACATTGCAGGATCTGGCGCGGATATTGCCGACCTGTGCCGGTGTGCGGCGCTGGGGTGCTGCGGCGCTGGATTTGGCCTATGTGGCCGCGGGGCGCTATGACGGATTTTGGGAACGCAGCCTGCATTCGTGGGACATGGCCGCCGGTGTGGTGATCGTGCGCGAGGCGGGTGGTTTGATTGAACCGTTGGCCAAGGGTGGCGATATTTTAGGCGATGGTGACGTGATTTGCGCCAACGAGCCGATCTTTGATAAGTTCAGCAAGATTATCCGCGAGGGCTGCTGAGCGGTGAGCCCTGCATCGCAAAAATCAGCACCGGAAAACCGAGAGTTTCCAGCCCGATCATGTCAGGTTAGCGGTCCGAAGGGTGGTTCACCCCGTCGTCCCACGGCACATCCCCTAAATCACGCGGGTTGATGCCTTCAAGCGCGGCGACGTTCACGCCAAATTCATTCGGATTAGAGCGGCGCTGGTGGTGGGTGTAGTTGCCACAGACCGAGCAAAAGTAATGTTTCGCAGTGCCGGTGCCCCATGTATAGAGCGTAAGTTTGTCAGCCCCTTTGACCACCTTGACCCCGTCCAGCGGCGCCGAAACCGCAATCGCTCCGCGACGACGACAAAACGAGCAATCACAGCGCCGCGCGGTGTTCAGCCCGTCACTGAGCGTGACGGCGAGTTCAATCGCGCCGCAATGGCAGGTCAGTTTATGCGCGCTCATAGGCGTCTCTTAATTCTGGGGATGCGGGAGGACGAGAGTTCATATTGTGCGTCGGGATGCGGCGGGTGGCCGTGGTTCCTGTTCCAGAACGCCTTGCCCCCTAGGCGCAGCCAGATCGGCACCGCAAACAGCATTCCGGCAATAAATCCGCCCGCATGTTCCCAATAGGCAATGCCGCCAGTTTGCGCGTCAACCGCCACACCGCTGAACAGCTGGATCGCAAACCAAAGGCCCAGCATGATCCACGCCGGAACTGGGAAGATGCGAAAAAACACCACAATGATGATCAAAATGTCGATTTTTGCCTTTGGGAACAGCAGCAAATACCCGCCCATTACGCCAGCAATCGCACCGGATGCGCCGACCACGGCAACGGGCGAAGTCGGGTCGGTCATGATCTGGGCAAACCCTGCGGCCAGACCGACGGCGAAATAAAATACCAGATAGCCGATATGGCCCAGCTGCTCCTCCATATTGTCGCCAAATATCCATAAAAACAGCATGTTACCCGCAAGGTGCATAAACCCGCCATGCAGGAACATCGACGAAATCATGGTGTAATAATGATCGCCATCACTCACCCGTTGGGGCACCATTGCCCATTGATAGAAAAACGGATTGATCACCTGCGGGTCTTGCAGGTTCGGCCAATAGGTCAGGAAAACCACAATGTTCACCGCCATCAAGGCGTAGGTGACATAGGGCGTTTTCAGCGACGGGTTGTGATCACGAATAGGAAACATATTGCCGAAACTCGCCGATGCACAGGACAGGGTCAAGGGCACACAGGTATAATATGTTTGCAGGTGCTATGACGTATAATTGATTGGCAAGTCGGCGCGCCAGGCGTCAATGAGGATGGAATTACGTCGTTTTGTGATTATAAAGGTGGTTATCCAGATGAAAAAACTCATGTCCCGAACATTCGCGGCGGTTGCAATTTTGACTTCCATGTCAGGATTTCAAGCTGCTGCCGAAACCCTGAAATTCGATAACAGCTGGACCGAGCAGGGCTTCTTGCGCCTGTGGACCAACGATTACGACTTAGCGGGCCGTCAGTTAAAGGTGACGTCGGATGGCACGGTTTCATTGCTGTATCGTTCGGTTCCAAAATCGGCATGGAATTCGAAAATGGCGTCATGGGGATGGTCTGTGGCGCAGTCGGTTGTGGCAACGGATTTGACCCGCAAAGGCGGGGATGATCGCAATCTGGCGATCTATTTTATCTTTATGGATCAGGCCTCGGCTGAAAAACTGTCGGGGGCATCAGTGCGTCGGGTGTTGAAAAACGCCAGCACGCGCGCGCTGGTTTATGTCTGGGGGGGGGGATATCCACGCGGCAAAATCCTGCGCAGCCCTTACGGTCCAAACCAGTTAAAAACAGTGGTCACGCGTGCGGCGGGCAAGGGCTCGTTTTCCGAAAACGTTGATCTGGCAGCAGATTTCCAGCGGGCCTTTGGCAAGATGGCAGGTGTGCTGGTGGGGGTCGGAATATCAGCAGATAGCGATGATACGGACGGTAAAATTAGCGCTATCGTGAAAGATTTGAAGGTCTTTTAAGACACGGATTTTCAGCTTCTTCTTGCCTTAAATACCTGCGCCGCAGGCATCCTGCGCTTTGACCCGCAGGGGTCAAAGCGCTTGGGGCGACGCGCGTAGCGCGGCGCAATCCCGCATTTAATCACCCCGCTTCGGCCAACAACGCCGCGTTGCCACCAGATGCCGTGGTGTCAACGCAAGTATGACGCTCCAGTTGGCAATCTGCCTTGCAAGGTATGGCTGTAATCAGCGGCAGGATGTCCCCGCCCCGTGCGGCCAGCGCCTGAACATAGGGGCGGGCTTGATCCCCCCAGTAGATCGCGCCGGAAAATCCGGTCAGGCTTGTTAGCGCCCCCGTCTCTATCCCGTTGGCAAGCACTGGAATACCACCCAGATCACGCACGGCTTTGGCTTGCGTCTCGGCACCCTCGTCTGTCGGCCCAAGGCACAATATGGGCGATCGCGCGTGGTGAGCTAGCCGATTGGATTCCCCCGTGGGGCCGGGCAGGTCGGTGGTGGATAGCTCGCTTGGCACGTCGGCATTTGCAATGTCGCGTTGCACATCATCGATCAACCGCGGCGCATCTGTGCCCGTGATTTTCGGGGCTTCATGGGTCAGGAATCGCGTCAGGTACTCCGGCCCGCCCGCCTTCGGCCCCGTGCCGGATAATCCTTCACCGCCAAAGGGTTGTGATCCGACGACGGCACCGATCTGGTTGCGATTGACGTAAATGTTGCCCGCCTTCAGGCGTTCAACCACATGCTGCACACGGTCGTCAATGCGGGTGTGCAGACCAAAGGTCAGCCCGTATCCCGTGGCGTTGATATCTTCAATCACGCGGTCCAGTTCACCCGCCTTGAAGGTGGCGATGTGCAGAACTGGGCCAAAAATTTCACGCTGCATTTCTGTAATCCCGTTTATACGGATCAGAGTGGGCGGGACGTAGTGACCTGTATCGGGGCAGGGCAGTTGTTTCACGGCATCCGCCGCCGCGATATAGGCGTTGATATCGCGGCAGGCGGCGTCATCAATCACCGGCCCAATGTCGCAGGATAAATCCCACGGGCTGCCGATGGACAATTCGTCCATCGCGCCCTTTAGCATTTTGGTGAACCCATCCGCGATGTCCTCTTGCACATACAAACAGCGCAAGGCCGAACAGCGCTGGCCTGCCGACTGGAACGCGCTTTGCACCACATCGCGCACCGCCTGTTCGGGAAGTGCTGTGCTGTCGACGATCATCGCGTTCAGCCCGCCGGTTTCGGCAATCAGGGGCGCGCCCGGCGCAAGGTTTTCAGCCATCGCGCGGCGGATTTTCAGCGCCGTGCCGGTGGAGCCGGTGAAACACACGCCGCCAACGCGTGGATCAGAGCTGAGCGCGGCCCCGATGGCCCCGTCACCGGGCAACAGTTGCAGGGCCTCGCGCGGCACGCCTGCCTTGTGCAGAAGGGTGACGGCAAGGGTTGCGATCTGCGGGGTTTGTTCGGCGGGTTTGGCCAGCGTGGCGTTGCCTGTGGCGAGGGACGCCGCGATTTGGCCGGTGAAAATTGCCAGCGGGAAATTCCACGGTGATATGCAGGTGAAGGTGCCGATGGGCGGGCTTTCGTGGTGGGTGGCTTGGGCAGCGTAGTAGCGCAGAAAATCCACCGCTTCGCGCACCTCACCCACGGCATCGGGCAGGGTTTTACCGGCTTCTCGTGTAAGAATAGCAAAGATCTGGCCAAAGTTTTCCTCATACAGATCAGCGGCGCGGTTCAGGATTTTGGTGCGTTCGGATGTGTTGGTGGCCCATGGTTTTGCGCCTGCCAGCGCAGTGTCTACATCGGCGGGGGTTGCCCATGTGACATGGCCGACGATGTCGTTCGGATTGGCAGGGTTCAGGACGGGAATGGGGCTGGATTTGGCCAGCTTGCCAGCGATCAGCGGGGCTGCGGTAAAGGCCGCGGTTTGGTGCGGTTTGCGGGCTGTATCAATGGCGGCGAGTGTGGGGGCGTCGGCCAGATCCCAGCCCTTGGAATTGCGCCGTTCGGGCAGGAATAATTCTGGTCCGCGCGGGATGGTGGCGGGTTTTGGCGGGGTGGCGAACGGATCGGCCGCGACCTCCTCTGCGGGCACGTCTTCGTCTACGATCTGATTGACGAACGAGGAGTTCGCGCCGTTTTCCAGTAAACGGCGCACGAGATAGGCGAGCAGGTCGCGGTGTGCGCCAACGGGGGCGTAGATGCGGCAACGGGTTCGTTCGGTTTGAAGCACAATGTCGTGCAGCCGTTCACCCATGCCGTGCAGGCGTTGAAATTCGTAAACCTCTGAATCATCATCCATTTCCAGAATGGCAGCGACGGTATGGGCGTTATGGGTGGCGAACTGTGGATAGATGCGGTCTGTCATCGTAAGCAGTTTTCGGGCGCATGAAATGTAGGAAATATCGGTGGCGGATTTATGGGTGAAAACCGGAAAACCATCTACGCCGATGACCTGCGCATGTTTGATTTCGGTGTCCCAATAGGCCCCTTTTACCAGCCGCACCATGATGCGGCGATCCAGCTTTTGGGATAGGGCATAGAGCCAGTCAATCACTGGCGCCGCGCGTTGGCCGAATGCCTGAACCACCACGCCAAATCCGTCCCAACCTGAGAGGGATGGATCGGACAGAACCGCCTCGATCACATCAAGCGACAGGGACAGTCGATCAGCCTCTTCCGCGTCAATGTTGAACCCCATTCCGGCAGATTTGGCGAGGCCCGCAAGGGCACGGAGGCGCGGCACAAGTTCGTCCATCACGCGGGCTTTTTGGGCCACCTCGTACCGCGGATGCAGGGCCGACAGTTTGACTGATATGCCAGGGTTTTGGCGGATGTCGTCATGGGTGCAGGCGGTGGCGATCGAGGTGATCGCGGATGAATAGGCGAGATGATAGCGGCGCGCGTCGTCCTCAGTGCGGGCGGCTTCGCCCAGCATGTCGTAGGAATAGGTATAGCCTTTGACCTCCATCCCTGCCGCGCGTTTCATTGCCTTTTTGATGTCTTCGCCCAGCACAAACTGGCGGCCCATTTCGCGCATGGCACGGGCCACAGCGCTGCGGATTACTGGTTCGCCCAATCGTTTGACCGCGCCGCGCAAGTGGCTGGCGATGCCTGGCTCGACATCATCCAGCACTTTGCCGGTCAGCATCAAGGCCCACGTGGAGGCGTTGACCAAGGAGGACGAGGATTTGCCAAGGTGTTTACCCCAGTTCGAGGGCGCGATTTTATCCTCGATCAGCGCGTCGATGGTGGTGGCGTCGGGGACGCGCAACAGGGCTTCGGCAAGGCACATCAGCGCGATGCCTTCGTCGGTGGACAGGCCATATTCAGCGAGGAACACCTCCATCAATCCCGGTTTGGCCGAGGCGCGGATGTCGCGGACCAGTTGGGTGGCGCGGGAGGTGATATCGGCGCGGGCTGCGGGCGTTAGGGCGGCGTTACGGATCAGTGTGGCAAGCGTTTCGGCCTCGTCTGCATAGAGGGTGGCGTCAATATTGGTGCGGTGTGAATCAGGCATGTGGATATCCTTCACGAAATAGGGATTGTGTCTTTTGTATCTGATTTAAGTGGGCTAATCTGGCTGAAATTTCCACACGAGCAGTGAAAGAGCCTGAATATGGTAGATTTTGCAGTGAAAATGAACATTTCCGAGTTGGACAGTTTCGATCAGGCGATTCTGCGCGAGATGGCGGCGGACGGGCGCATTAGCGTCACCGAATTGGCTATGCGCATCGGGTTGTCCAAATCCCCGACCCAAGCCCGCCTGAAACGGCTGGAGAGCGAGCGCTATATCACCGGATACCGCGCCTTGCTGGACCCGATCCGGCTGGGGCTAAACCATGTGGCATTTGTCGAGGTGCGGCTATCGGACACCCGCGAGAAATCCCTATCGGCGTTCAATGCGGCCGTGCGCAAGGTGCCGGAAATTGAAGAATGCCACATGCTGGCGGCGAATTTCGATTATTTGCTGAAGGTGCGGGTCAAGGATATGACGGCGTACCGCGAGGTTCTGGGCGAGAAGATTTCAAGCCTGCCGCATGTGGCCAGCACCTCGACCTATGTGGCGATGCAGGCGGTGAAAGAGGGGGCTCTGTAGGGGTGGTATTTCATATAGCGGAGATGATGGAGAGGTAGGGGTGATGAAAACACGGATCCTTCGGTATGTTATTTTCTATTCTTGTTTAGGAATGCCTTAATGGGAATGACGACAACTAGGACGATTAATCCAAGTGCCACCATCGAATACTCCTCAAACCAAAGGAACAGTAAAATCAGAGACTGTCCGATCTTCTGTGTATGAGTAATTTGGTCCATGCTTCCACTCCGAAGGAGCATGACGACAATGCCGATTTCCAAAGAACTACTGGACGAGCTGCTTAACGGCGTTGAACGGCCTGAAGATTTACTCGGCGACAAAGGCTTGATGAAGGAGCTGAAGGTCCGGTTGATGGAGCGGATGCTTGGTGCTGAACTGACCGAACATCTGGGCTATGAGCCGAATGGAGCACCTGCCAGCCAGCAGGCCAATCGACGCAACGGGGCCACGCGCAAGGTTCTGAAAGGCAATGACGGGGCAGTTCCCATCGATATTCCACGCGATAGGGATGGCAGTTTTGAGCCTGAGCTAATCCAGAAAGGTCAGACTCGGATCGACGGGATGGATGACAAAATCATCGGGCTTTATGCCGCTGGATTATCGACCCGTGATATCCGTTCCCACCTTGAGGGAGTTTACGGATTACGGGTTTCTGCCGATCTGATCAGTCGTGCGACCGACGCGGTTCTGGAGGAAGTTTCAGACTGGCAGAGCCGCGCTCTGGAGCCGGTTATCCAATCGTTTTCCTCGATGCCCTGCGGGTCAAAATCCGTGATGCGGAAAGCCGTCAGGTTAAAAACAAGGCGGTTTACGTGGCTCTAGGGGTCACTCCTGAGGGAGAACGTGAGGTTCTGGGCTTATGGGTCGCGGCTAACGAAGGGGCCAAATTCTGGCTTTCCATCATGAATAATCTCAAAAATCGTGGGCTGGAGGACATCCTGATCGCCGTTGTGGACGGCCTGAAGGGCTTCCCTGATGCGATCAATGCCGCCTATCCCGACACCACAGTGCAAACCTGTATTGTGCACCTTGTGCGCCATTCCCTGAACTTCTGCGGCTGGAAAGATCGCAAGGAAGTGGCCAAATCCCTGGAGGTGATTTATCAGGCCGTGGACGATGAAGCCGCAGCCAAATCGCTGGATGATTTCGAAGAAAAATGGGGTCCAAAATATCCTTCAATAGCCCCGAGTTGGCGACGGGCATGGCAGGAGGTCATCCCGTTCTTTGCCTTCCCGCCAGATGTGCGCAAAATCATCTACACAGCCAACGCCATAGAGAGCCTGAACCGCGTCATCCGCAAAACCACCAAAACCCGTGGCAGCTTCCCGACTGACGAAGCCGCAACAAAACTGATCTATCTGGCTATCCGCAATTTTGAGAAAAAAGGCAGGGTGGTCAGAGAATGGGTTGCCGCCCGCAATCAGTTCGCTATTCTATATCCCGAACGGTTCAACAGATGACCCGTTTAAACCGCGTGGGCCAAGCCCTATACACAGAGATTCGGACATTCCCAGTTAATGGCGTTAAGCTGCCAGTTTGCCCACCCTCATTTTCTGTGCAAATTCCTGTGGTGTCAGGTTTCCAAAGGACGAATGTGGTTTGCGGTTGTTGTAATCATTCTTCCAGTCTTTCAGGGCGTGGCCTTTCCCTGCTCTTTGTCAATCAACCGTTGCAGTTGCAGCCGGAAGAGTTTGGCACCTGCATCTAATCCCAAGTCGATATTTGGCGTTGCCATCTTGGCCATACCACTATGCACAGCTTCCAGGATGTCCTTGTCCTCAATGAATGCCATGACCGCACCCGCATTCATCTTCTCGGAAATTGCCTTGTCGTTCGGGTCGGTGTTTCGGTGCTGGAACCAGATATATTGCGTATTATTTTCGTCAACTGGGGTCAGGAAGTTGTAGGAAATATTCACATAGGCTTTTTCGCCAGCTGCTTTATCCGACCCACCCGTACCAGCAGGGGAATAGATCGACATGTTCAATGCAATTGCTGGAAAACACATTTCATAATGTTGTTTACGATCTGCATTGCCATCAAATTTTACCAGATCTGCATAATATGGTGACGCCGGTTGGTCGTAGATCCAGCGCGAAACGATGACGCCGCGATTAGTGCGTTCAATATCCAGTGGCGCGTCTTCGGTGCCACCACCTGCGAAAGATGTCACATGCACCCATGCCACATGACTGGGATCCAGCAGGTTGTCTGCCACCCAAAGGTAGTTGCAGCCAATTGGCAACGTACCGCCATCAGTGCACCCCCAGTCGGGGTTATCAAAGTTTTCGATCGGGAAAATCAGATCAGGGTCTGCCTGGTCCGGATCACCCATCCATATCCACAATAGATTATAGCGGTCTTGAACCGGATAGGATTTCACCACAGCGCGTTTGGGAATGTTTCCCCGCTGGGTCGGAGCATCGACACATTTACCAGAGCAGTCAAACGTCAAACCATGATACCCGCAAACCACGCGATCACCATCAAGCATCCCATCCGAAAGCGGTAATTTACGATGCGGGCAGGCGTCCTCTAGTGCCACGGGGGTGCCATCGGTTTGACGGTAGAGAACCACGTTTTCGCCCAGCAATTTCTGGGCGTGTAACGTCTGTTCGTAATCCTTGCTCCACCCTGCAACATACCAGCAATTGCGTAAAAACATCTCAGGAACTCCTATGTTACTTTCGATCATAGAACTGTCTGGAAATTGGCGCCATTTCCAATTCATTATGGCGGGCATTAGTCAGACTTATTCGCTCTTGGCATAGTAGCCAACAACGTCGCCATCTGTGGTCACGCCCAGGCCGTTCAGCAAGCGATTGGCATAATTGAAGTAACCGATAATCTGGTTCGCTTCCAATATTTCGCCGTCCGGCACGCCCGACTGTTTCAGTGCATCAACATCGGCCTTAACCATGTCACCGGGATGAAGTGTCAGCTTTTCGGCATAGTGTAACAACGCCAGCTCCCCCCCCTCAAAGGCATCTTCCGGGCGTCGCGATTGCAACGCGGCCTCGATTATGTCTGCACGGGTGTCATCACCAATCAGGTGGCGAGCATTGGACCAATGATTGGCATAGGAATAGGCACAGCTGTTCAGTGTAGAGACGTAAGAACTGATCACCTCCTGAAACCAAGTAGGTATACTGTTGCTGTCATCGTGTAGACATGCGCGGTAAAGCACGACATGACCGTTCATCGTCGCAGGGCGCAGGGAATGCACACGCATCACATTATCTACGGTGCCATGCGGCGTGCGGGCAAAATCCAGTGCCTTGCTGAGGCTTTCGTCGGCGTCATCGTCCGAAAGCATTTTGATCCATGCGGACATTTTGGTTCCTTTCCTTAATGAGAGCTCTTGAGCCTTTACGCCCCTGATTAGGTTTGAAAAGAAAGCGCTCCGTTGCGCCCTAGTCCGATGCTGGATGCTGGATCACCAAAGGCCCGTGCAGCACATGGGTAAGTGTTTAAAACATCTGCGCCACCTGGAATTCGTTCTGGATGCAGCACACCGTTTTCCCACACTGCGATGCCATCCAGCCGGACTGTCGGATCAACCACGTTAAGCGAGATTTCTCCAGGGGGGTATTCGCCACAGGTATGAAAATGCAACATGCGAGGATTGCCAAAAGCACCGCTGCTCCAGCGTTCAAAATACTCTGCGGCGGGCAGTTTGTAATCGCAACCGGGGTGGATACCTGCGTGCCAAGAATGCACGAAATAAGGGTCGATCCCGAATTCTTTGCCAACGCGCTCATAATGCGCCTTGGCGGCAGCAACATCTTTGGGGTTTCCGTCAAAACCGGTAATCCGGTTATCTTCGAAATCTACAAAAAGCGTATCGGTTAATTCGCACGCATAGGGGTGATAATACCGAGAGCCAGTGCCAACCAGAAACCCGACTTGCGCGATGCGCCCCTTGACCCCCTTTGCAGGGGCAGGGGTGAAAACAGATAGGGGGAAGCGTTTGATGGTAACATCACCCCCGTCTTTGTCATATGCGACGCCCCCGCCTTTGAAGTCTGTGCCAGCAGCACACGTAACATGGATGTCTTTGGCTGATGCCATAGCCTGATTAATCAGATTCTTTATAGCCACAAATGCCCGATAATCTGCGTTACCAAAACTGGATGCCAGCATATCGCGGTCCAAGGCGTAGCTAACAATTTGGGTGTCGGCAGCGCCACTGGGGTGAAAGCGTATCTGATCGCCCATTCGCGCCAGATAGAGGGTTTTATCAGCTTGTTGAATTTTTGCGCTAAGGGTTGGGTTGGGCGTGCTGACATCATTTACGACGCCCACTTCAAAAAATTCTGTTGTCAGGCCCAATTCCTGGGCAGCGTTGGAAACCGCCAATGCCAATTCGGGCTCAAAATAGGTTTCGGCGGTGTTTTCATGAATGATTAAAAGGGTTTGACCAGGTTTGCATTCGCCGCAGTTGAACAACAGATTGCGCACACCTGAATGGAATTGATTTGGCGATGTATTGTTCATCATATAAGTCTTCCCCCATGGCTTACCTGTTGTTTATGCGCGTGCCTAGTCAGAACCCATTTGATTCTCATAATGTTAGGTATTACCACAGCTTATATGATGAAACTTTTGCCATTTACAGCGCTCAGAACGCTGGAAGCTGTGGTTAGGTTGCGCGGATTTGGCCGCGCGGCAGAAGAGCTGAATGTGACCCAGAGTGCTGTCAGCCAACACATCAAATCCTTGGAAGAGTGGACAGGGCACAAGTTGCTTGTCCGTGGGGCGCGAAAAACAGTAGCGACCGAGAAAGGTTTGCGTCTGGCCAGTGCCGTAGCAGAAGGGTATGGCATGGTTGAAGCGGTTTGTGATGAGTTTCGTGACAAGCGCCAAACGGTAAACCGAGGTGTGCTTGTCGCCTCTCCACCCGGGTTTGGGTTTGTCTGGTTATTGCCACGGTTAATGAACTTTGATCAGGATTTTCCGGATTTTCCGGTGTCGTTATCCACAGATATTTACGCCCGCGATGTGAACGCCGAAGATACCGATGTGATGATCCAATATGGGTCTGGCGGTTTTTCTGGATTGCACAGTGAAATGTTGATGCAGGAAACTATAACGCCGGTTTGTTCACCCGGGATCGCAGCGGAACTGCACGAGATTGGTGATCTGAGCCAGTTTACAATTCTGAAAGATGACGTGCAGAACCTCGGCACACCGCCGACTTGGAATTACTGGGCACAGCAAGCAGACATTGAGCTGCCAAACCTGCCACGTATCCGTAAGTTCGGACAGGCGAATATGGTGGTGCAGGCCGCGGTTAAGGGGTTGGGCATAGCCATGGGCCGGACCCCGTTGATCTGTGATGCGATTGCTGAGGGCACTTTGGCTTGCCCATTTCCGCAAGTCGTCAAATCGCAGTTTTCATATTGGTTTGTATGTCGCCATGAGGCGTTGAAACTGGAATCTGTGCAAGCTTTTCGTGCTTGGTTGCACCAAGAGGTCAGAGAGCAGGTTACCAAGCCA
This sequence comes from Profundibacter sp., assembly GCF_056498605.1. Lineage (NCBI taxonomy): Bacteria > Pseudomonadati > Pseudomonadota > Alphaproteobacteria > Rhodobacterales > Paracoccaceae > Profundibacter > Profundibacter sp. The sequence goes on along the minus strand of NZ_JBSMEZ010000139.1, from coordinate 5,764 downwards.
AGCAACGTTGATTAATTAATGGTTCTACTGCAAATTTTTCCGCCGCTTACGGACTATGTGCGCAACTTCAATGCAATCGAATGTTGCAGTGTCAGACGCCAACGCTTATGGGAACAAACCGTGGTATGTTCTTAAGGCTGTCTCAGCCCCAGCTGTAATTAAAGCTGACGGAAATGCGTTCTTCCTCGGCCATGTTCATCGGCACCTCGTGACGCAGCCAGCTTTCCCATAGCAGGACATCACCCACATCGGGTTCAAAGTAGATGAAATTGCGTAAATCTCGCGGGGCGTCGGGTTTGCGGGTCGGGGCGGCCATCATCATGGCAGAACGCGGATCCTCAAATTTGATCGCGCTGGTGCCCTTTGGCATGGCCACATAGGTGGTGCCGCTGATCACGCTATGGGGGTGGATGTGCGAGGTGTGCAAGCCGCCGTTTGGCAGGATGTTGATCCACAGAGAATCCAGTTTGATCTTTTTGTCGCCGGTATCGAAGGCCAGATTTTTGACAAAAGCCGCAACGTGTTTGTTCAGCACTTTGGAGAGGTCTTTGAAGAGTGGAAAGCGCCAAGGCAGATCATCCAGCGAGGCGTAGCTGGTATAGCCTGGATAGTCGTTATCCTCGCACCATTTTTGCCCTGCTTCGTCATCTTCGGCGATGGACCAGCAAGAGGTTTCGAGTTCGCCCGTATCTACCGGCTTGCCCAATTCGGACAGAGCGGCGCGGTAAATCGGGGTGACGAAGAGTGATTCAATTTGTGACATGGGGCTGTCATAGACCAACGCGCAGACCTTGGCGAGGGCGTTCAAAGCAACGGGGATACGCCGATCACCCATTCGTGGGAATAGAGCAGGGCCAGATAGATCAACACGCCCAAGATGATGCGTGTGATGCCTCTGCGGGTGATGATCAGGCGGCGACGGGTATTGGACAGGTGTTGCCACGCATCCATCCCAAGGATGCGCCGCGCGCGCCGATCAATGATCGCCATACCGAGGATCGAAAATCCGGCAAACAGCCCGAACACAATCACATGCGCCAGATTGCCGTTAGGCACCATATGGGCCGCAGACCAGATTAGCAGAGCCACCAGCAGCGGATGGCGGATCCAGCCGATCAGGCCGGGGTTGTCTGGTTCAAACCGGTCATTGTTCCAGCCGCCAAAGGACAGCGGATTAGGTTGCCCAAATGCCATTGTGATGATCAGGGTGGCGACCAACATGCCGATCAGTGGTACATAGTTTTGCCACTCTGACCAGCCCCAGATTTCAACAAAGGGTGCGCGCCCTGCGGCGATGATTATCCAGGTAAGGATGGTGATTGATAGGGCGGAGTAGAGCAGCGTAAAACCGAGTGCGCCGGTTTTTGCGACAATGCGGGATTTTACGGCGGGGCGCACGGGGATGGAGTGCGACAGGAAAAACACGACAAACGCCGCGATGAATTCCCCCCATTGTGATAAAACCTGCATTCTCCGCCTCTTCGTTTCTAGTCAATTTTCCGGAAGACTTGTGGCCAGTCATCGTCGCCGCCCAGATTTAGCTGCATGCGGTATTCCTCATCAATTGTCGCCGAATATTCGACTTCGGTGGTTTTGATGGCATTGCCGACCGTTTCGGCTGTGGTCAGGAACAGCTTGCCCGGCTCAACGCGCCAGCTGACGTAGTTCAGTTCAGGTTGGTCTATGGAGGCGGCGGTGCCGTCGGCGAATAATTCAAACCCGCCGCCATCACCGCCAAGCAGCACTTCGATCCAGCGGCCGATGAATTCAGGCTGCACGCCAGGTTTATATATAGAGGGCGGGTCGCCACCGTATTCAGGCACACAAGCCACCAGTGGGGCGGCAATCAGGGCGGTCAGGAAAAAACGTCTTTGCATGGTCTGGCCTTACTTTGCAGGCTCGCCCACATTTTCTGCAAAGGCCACTTTGAAGGCGGCTTGTTGTTCGTCGGTGGCATCGGACTGGTATTTTTCAACCCAGTCGGCATATGGTTCGCCATAAATGGCTTCGCGCCCCTCGGCTTTGCTCATCCCGATGCCGCGCTCATTAGCGGCTTCCTGATACCAGCGCGACAGGCAATTGCGGCACATGCCGGTCAGGATCATCATGTCGATGTTTTGCACATCCTTGCGCCCGTCCAAATGTTTCAGCAGGGCGCGGAATGCGGCGGCTTCCAGTTCGGTTTTGGTTTGGGTGTCCATCTCAGAGTCCTTGAATTTTGCGCGGCGGCTCTCTTTTTTTTAAAAAAAGAGGTCCGATTTCATTGAATGAAATCGGGGCGCCGGAATTACAATGTGCGTTTCGCGTAGGTCGCAGTGTCGATGTCCTTTATATCGACCGACAGGCTGCCGACATCTGGTAACGCCTGATCCAGTGCCGCCAGAATGATTTGGGTCAAATTCGCCTTAACTGCGTCATCACGTCCGGCCAGCAGGCGGATGGTGACATGGGCAAAGGTTTGCGGCTCTGTCCCGATGCGGGAAAACGGACAGGGGGTGGCACGGACCTTGATGGCGGTGGTGTCGGGGAACACGCCTGATGTTGCGGCCGCGTCAAGCAGGGTCTGGCACATGCCGGTCATGCAGTGGGTTTCGTCCAGATGGCCGGCGTATTCAACGATAATGTGTGGCATTCCAATATCTCCCTTTTTTTGTTTACAGATCCGACGCCTCGAGCACCTCTTGCAGGACTGGCGCAAGGCGTTTGGCCCATGCGACCTGCTGTTCTTCGGTTTTGATCAGGTCATTGCGTATTTCAATCAGTGTGTTCAGGCGTCCATGTGTAATGGCATGGCGGTCAATAGAATCCCCATCCAGATGACCGCCGTATGGTTCGTTTTCGCCAACGCACAGATCGGATTCCTGATTTAGGCGGGTCAGCAGCGGGATCGAGAACCTCGCGTCCTCGCCATGCAAGATACCGATGTGCCACGGGCGAATGGGGTAGCCATTTAACTGTGGAGTATAGCTGTGGATCGCCACAAGCACAGTATTATCTTGCCGCGCGGCCATTTTCGCCTGCGCGGTGTGATAGGGGCGGTAACAGATGTTCAGGCGGTGTTCACGCTCAGTCAAATCCGCATGGCGGTTGCCTGGGATGATGGTGCCGTCATAGAGGCGCATTAGCAGAGTCGGGTCATCCTCGCCACGGTTCGGATCAATCACAAGGCGCGAGAAATTGGACAGGATCGCGGGGGCATCCAGCAGGTCGGCCAGAGCATAGGTCACCCCCGCAGCCCCCACATCATAAGCGATGTGACGCGCCATATCGGCAGGCGCAAGACCAAGGTTGCCACCCCCTACGCTGTCGGGAACAGTGTTGGCGGCGTGATCGCACGTTAACAGCCAGCGCGACGCACGCTCCTGACCGATAATATGAAACGGATGATATGTCATGGCTTTGTCATTGTCTTAAGTCATGTCCTGCATAAGCGCGATAAATCAAAAGCGCCAGTTGAAACGGCGCGGGATATGCGGCATATAGCCTGTGGCCCACCATTAAATGATGAATAACACGAGGAACGTGGCAGTATGATACGCCAACGCAATGTAAAGATCGTGGCGACCCTTGGGCCGGCATCTGATGATTATGAAACGATACGCGCCCTGTTCGAGGCGGGGGCCGATGTGTTCCGTTTGAACATGAGCCATGGAGAGCACGATGAAATCCGTGTGCGCCACGGGATAATCCGGCAGATCGAAAAAGACGTGGACCGTCCGATTGCCATTCTGGCCGATTTGCAGGGGCCAAAGCTGCGCTGCGGCACATTCGCCAATAAGGCGGCTGAATTGGAAGACGGGCAGGATTTCCGCTTTGATATGGATAAAGCAGATGGGGATAATCACCGCGTTCGCCTGCCACACAAAGAGATTTTCTCGGCGTTGAAGGTCGGATCAACCCTGTTGGTGGATGACGGCAAGATCGAGCTGAAGGTCGTGGAATGCGGCGCGGATTTTGCCAATTGCACCGTGGTTGTGGGCGGCACGATTTCCAATCGCAAGGGGGTGAATGTGCCCGATGTGGTGTTGCCACTGGCGGCGCTGTCGAAAAAGGACCGCAAGGATCTGGAGTTTGTTTGCCAATTGGGTGTGGACTGGTTGGCGCTGTCATTTGTGCAGCGACCCGAGGATGTAACCGACGCGCGTGAGCTGGCGCAAGGTCGTGCCGCAATCCTGTCCAAGATTGAAAAACCGGCAGCGGTTGAGGCGTTCAAGGAGATTCTGGAGGTATCGGACGGGATAATGGTAGCGCGGGGTGATCTGGGGGTTGAACTGCCGGTGCAGAATGTGCCGCCGATACAGAAACGCCTGATCCGCGGGTGCCGTGCGGCTGGCAAACCTGTGATCGTCGCAACCCAGATGATGGAGAGCATGATCGAGAGCCCTGTGCCGACACGGGCCGAGGTGTCCGATGTCGCCACAGCGATTTACGAGGGCACGGATGCGATCATGTTGTCAGCGGAATCCGCCGCGGGCCGTTATCCGGTCGAGGCTGTGACCACGATGAACAACGTGGCAATCGAAGTCGAAAATGACCCAACCTACCGTGAAGTGATTGAGGCATCACGCCACCTGAAACGAAGCACTGTGGCGGATGGCATTGTTGCCGCAGCCCGCGAGATTGCGGAAACCACCGATATCAAGGCAATCTGTTGTTTTACCCAATCGGGAACAACGGCCCTGTTGACGTCACGCGAGCGGCCCAGCGTGCCGATCATCGCATTGACGCCACTGACCGGTACAGCACGCCGATTGTGTCTGAGCTGGGGGGTGAACTGTTACATCTCGGGCGAGGTGGACCGGTTCAAACTGGCTGTGGTTAGTGCTGCACGCGCGGCGCGTGCGTCAGGGCTTGCCACAGACAAAGACCAGATCGTTGTAACCGCGGGTGTGCCGTTCAATGTGCCGGGAACCACTAATATCCTTAGGGTTGCGCCATGTGATGAAAGGTTGATTTTTCGCACAGATCAATAATAATGACCTAAGGAAAAGCTATCGGTAAAAGTATTATTAAGGATGAGTAATGGATAACGACTTATTTCTGGTTATTGGATTGGTTGTTTTTGGACTTTCGATCCCGTCTATCATTGGGGCACTTGTGGACGGCAGAGTACCACGCGGGGCAGCGATTATGGTTATGATCGGCAGCGGTATGATTGCTGTTGCGATTATGGGCAAACCCAGCGGATACAGTTTTGACGATGTGCCCAAAGCGTTTACGCGGGTTATCGGGAAATATCTAAACTAAGCGCCCTAAGAGGTGCGTTTTCCCTTGTCATACAGGGGGAAGCGGCCTATATGACGGCCTTCGATGTGCGCGACCGGCCCAAGTGGCATGCCGAGTCGCGTGTAACCACCGCCCAACAAAGGAGACGGAAATGCCTAAGATGAAGACGAAATCGAGCTGCAAAAAGCGGTTCAAAGTGACGGCTACTGGCCGCGTTCTGGCTGGACAAGCAGGCAAGCGCCACGGCATGATCAAACGCTCAAACAAATTCCTGCGCAATGCGCGCGGCACAACCACGCTGTCGGCGCCTGATGCGAAAATCATCAAGTCGATGATGCCGTATTCACGCTAGGAGGGATTGAGCAATGAGAGTTACTTCAGGTCCAACGACCCAAGCCCGCCACAAGAAAGTCATTAAAGCCGCCAAAGGTTTTAAAGGACGTCGCAAAAATCTGTATAAATCCGCGACGCAAGCCGTGGATAAGGCAAACCAATACGCCACCCGCGACCGCAAACAGCGCAAACGCAATTTCCGCGC
>NZ_JBSMEZ010000138.1:0-24763 GCF_056498605.1 Profundibacter sp. | reverse complement strand
CTGTTTTAACCGCATCAAGGACTGGCGCTCATTGTCATTGCGAACTTTCCGTTGCCCTGAAACATTCCTCTCTGCTGCCCATCTCGCTGCAATTGCTATTTGGTATTTATGAGTCTACGCCCTAGGGGGGTGCTGAGTAATATGGACAGATGGCGGGTTTGAGCCCAAAGTGCCAGATGCTGCGGTGGGTTAAAACGGCGGCTAAGCGCAGTTAGTGTACTTTGTAAAGTTTAGTTGACGGCATTCATTAGAAGAGGCACTCTTTCAACATGTCCACAACCTTATTACCATCGTCTCTATATAAAAAATGCCTAAACCACTTTGAAGAAATGCGTGAACAAGGTTTCGTTGTATCCAACGCGGTTCCTATTCCGTACTTCGGAGATTGTGCTGCTTATCTTCAATCAGATTTACGGATTGTGACCGCCGCCCTCAACCCATCTGACGCCGAGTTTACCAACGCCGGCACAGCACGTTTTGACTTGGATTTGGGCTTGTCCGGCCCACTAGGTTTGGAGGGGGTGCTGTCAGAATACTTCAAACGAAATCCATATGCAGGGTGGTTTAGCAGTTTTGAGCCTGTTCTTAACGGCATGGGAGCTTCGTATGGTGGTACAATGGATAAGGAGGCAAAGTATTCACGGACCGCATTACATTTAGATATGTGCTCCCCTATCGCCACTTCACCGACTTGGTCAAAACTGCCTAACCCTTCAAAGGACAGTCTTACAGATATGGGTAAAGAGGTGTTTGAAGAGTTACTGATCGCGCTGAAGCCACATATTGTAATCGCCTCCGTAGGATGGGACCATATCACGTCGTGGAACTCGACGTTCGAAAATGGCCGCAAATGGCCGATCGTGCAGTCCCACGAGAATTCAAAGGATGGAACGAAGCTCCGGTCCCCTCTGAAAGTACATGCCGAAATGGTGTCGGTAGGCGAATCTGACAAGCTGTTTTTTGTGAATGGTTCAGCTGCCGATAAACCTTTTGGCCGCTTCACCACCGAAAGAAAAACTAGTGTTGGGAAAGTGCTTTTGACGGAGCTTTCCAAGCAACAATCGACGGCAGCATTGGGCCGGAAATCGACCTGAAAGCAAGAACATCGAAGGCACCCTCGCACCACATAGCCGACCTTTGCGGAAACCACAGCGAATGTCCGGTTTCCGCCGTTTCTGTCGATGCGGCATGTCCGCTTTGGGGCTGGGAGCGGACATAGAGGCGGTTGTACCGATTGTCACTTTGTCCGCATAACTACCTTTCACTTAGGGTTCGTTATGTAGAGTTAACGAGCGAGCTCTCTCCGAATTATTTATTCACAGGCACAGCTTTTGGACCACCGCGCTCACTCCGCAGGCAGTTTGAACTCTGCCGCCTCGGCCCGTGTCAGTTGCTCGCCCTGTTTGCGTTTTTGCAGCACTTCGCGGGCGCGGGCGTATTGGTCGTCTTCCCAGAACATCATGCAGCCGTTGCAGCCTTTGCCGCAGCAGCCATCAACCCCGATGCGGTTGGTTTTGAAGCGGCGGTCGCCAGTGTTTCCCGAGGTGTTTTCCTCGATTTTGTCGACCAGCGCGTCGCGGCGTTTGGTGTAGGCGGCGGGGTTGTCCTTGCCGCTGATTTCCAACCCTTGGGTTAGTTTATCCAGCCGGATGCGGGCCCATTGCTCATCGGTCAGGGCGCGTTCCTTGCGCATCACGCTATATTGCGGGAAGCGGGCGCGCAGGGCGTTCGGGTCTTCGTGGTCGAACAGCGAGAACGGGATGCGGATGGTGGTGCGGGTACCGCCGTGGATCACGTCTTTTTTCTCTCCGGTGGTCGAATCCTCAAAGTCATACATCCGCAACAGCACGGTTTCGCGGGCGATGGGCGAGACGAAATCGAGCACTTCGCCCGCTTCCAACTTGTTCTTGACCTCGACCAGAAATGCGTCTTCGGTGACCTCGGCGACCACGCCGGCGTATTCCCAATGGGCCATGGCGGCGGTGTGCTCATAGTTGTGCGCATGGTTGGTTAGGCGGCCCTCATGGAACGCGAGCGTGTAGCCGCGATTACCCACCGATTCCAACTCGCGCATGTAGGGCAGCGGGTTCCAGTTTTCGGGGTCTGCATAGTAGTCGTCGATGGCCATGCGGTAGGCGCGCGCAACGATGGCGGCGTAATATTCGGATTTGCCGCGCCCCTCAACCTTGAGGCTATCGACGCCAATGCGCAGATATTCGTCGAGTTTGGGCATGATGCACAGGTCTTTGGAATTCAGGATGTAGGAGCCGCGCGAGTCTTCTTCGATCGGGAGGAGATCACCAGGGCGGCAGCCTTCTTCGAGCAGGAATTCGAACATGTCGTAGTTCTCATCGGTGATGTGCAGGTCCTGCACGGTGCCGTCTTTCATCCGCATGCGGAATTTGTAATTCCAACGGCAGGAATTGGCGCAGTTGCCTTGGTTCGCGCCGCGTTCGGACATGAAGTTGGACAGCAGGCAACGGCCAGAATAGGTCATGCACATGGCGCCGTGGACGAAGGCCTCTAGCTTGATATCAGGGCATTCTTCGCGGATTTCAGTGAGTTCTGCGAAGGAGACCTCGCGGGCCAAGACGACGAGTTCGGCACCGAGGTCTTGCCAGAATTTCACTGATAGCCATGACGATACGTTGCTTTGGGTCGAGATGTGCAGCGGCAGTTCGGGCGCGTGGGTTTTGACGAACTGGAACACGCCGGGGTCGGCGATGATCAGGCCGTCAGGTTTCACCTGCCGCACGGTTTCGACGTATTCTTTCAGTTTCGGGATGTCTTTGTTGTGGGAGAACAAGTTCAGCGTGAGGTAGGCGCGTTTGCCGTGGGCGTGGCAGAATTTCACCCCCTCGATCACGTCGTCCAGCGAGAACTCCGATTTGGTGCGCAGGGACATGTCGGGGGTGCCCAGATACACGGCGTCGGCCCCGTACAGGATTGCCATTTTTAGTTTGCGCAGATTGCCTGCGGGCATCAGTAGTTCGGAACGGTGTTTGTTCATTGGTTCGCGCCATGAATAAGGGAAGGTTGGCGGGCTTTTACACTGGCGGGGCTAGAATGCCAAATCAATTGGTGCGTCGGGGTCAGGGACGCGGACCATTGCACCGGCCGCTGCAAGGTGGGCGTCTACCAGTGCAGTTTCTACTGTGTTCAGGATGCAGGCGCGGGGGTATTGCGGGGTGGCACGATCGTTCAGGATCGGCCCGCCCCAGCCATCGGTGGTCGCAAAAAACCGCGCCACACCGTCCTCGCCAAATTCTGCCAGATAACCCTGCACAACCACATCCAGATAGGACAGCAGGATCGGATTTTGCGCGGTTGGCGGATAGTGTGCGTCAGCACTGATGGCGTATATTGCGACTTCCGGATCGTGGTTAATTTCGTGATTGATCTGGTGGGTGGCATCATGGCGCAGATACGCCCGCTCGCGGATATCGAGGGCGGCCCAGTCGCCGTTTGGCACCGCAGCAATCAACCCTTCAATCGTGCTGGCCGGATCGGGAACTGCCGTCAGATAACATAAATCGCGGCTAGGAGACCGTCGCCACGCCCTGCGCCAGCCGGTGATCTGGGCCGGATGGGCCTGCGCATAGTCATGCGTATTGCGGTTCACCAGCGAACCATAGCCAAAGAAAAAAGGATCATTCATATGGTGATTTGTGCATTCGTATGCAGATGAATACAACCCCTTGCGAGCATTCAGACACTGGTCTAACGTGCCCACGTCAACATCGGGAGAATCTGGTGAATTCCAGTGCCGAAGGAGCATACGCCCCGCTAAACTCTCAGGCCCAAAGGACCGACTGTTTGACCGATAAAACTCTGGAGAGTGGCGCGATGTGCGCCCGCCGAAGGGATAGCGATCTCAGGCGAGAAGGACAGAGGGGGCATTGATATGGCGGCTAGATAGGCCGTTGAATTGGTGCCGGAATATTTATCTGGTTAATGGCAAGGGGGCAAATGAATGTCTGATTTGAAACGAACTGGTCTGTATGACTTGCATCTGGAACTGGGTGCAAAGATGGTGCCGTTCGCGGGCTACGAAATGCCTGTGCAATACCCGATGGGGGTGATGAAAGAACACATCCATACCCGCACCGCTGCGGGCCTGTTTGATGTCAGCCACATGGGGCAGGTTATCTTGCGGCCAAAATCCGGCAATGTTGATGATGCGTCCTTGGCGTTGGAGCGGTTGGTGCCGGTGTCATTGCTGGCGCTAAAGGATGGTCGACAGCGGTATGCGATGTTCACCAATGATGCGGGCGGGATTATGGATGATTTGATGGTGGCCAACCGAGGCGATCATTTGTTCGTGGTGGTGAATGCGGCCTGCAAGGATGCAGATATTGCGCATATGCGGGCGAATTTGGCGGATGCATGCGAGATCGAAGTGATCGGGGATCGGGCTTTGCTGGCGTTGCAAGGACCGCTGGCCGAAGCGGTGCTATGCGGCATCGCACCCGCCGCTGCCGACATGCGGTTTATGGATGTGGCTGTGCTGGCGTCCGAATTTGGTGATTTGTGGGTGTCACGCTCGGGTTATACCGGCGAGGATGGCTATGAGGTTTCCGTGGCCAATGATCAGGCCATGGCGTTTGCACAGGCGCTTTTAACTTCGGACGGGGTGATGCTGATCGGCCTTGGCGCGCGCGACAGTCTGCGGCTTGAGGCGGGCTTGTGCCTGTATGGAAATGACATTGATGAAACCACTAGCCCTGTTGAGGGCGCGATAGAATGGGCCATTCAAAAGGCGCGCCGCAAGGGTGGCGAGCGTGAGGGCGGCTTCCCCGGTGCGGACCGCATCCTGAACGAACTGGAAAACGGGGCGCTTAGGCGGCGGGTTGGTATCCTGCCCGATGGCCGTGCGCCGATGCGGGCGCATACGATGTTATTTGCGTCTGAGGATGCAGATGCGCCAATGGGCGAAATCACATCCGGCGCGTTTGGCCCAACCATCGGGCGCCCTATGTCGATGGGCTATGTCACTATTGAATTTGCCGCAACGGGCACAAAAATATTCGCCGAGGTGCGGGGCAAACGTTTGGCCGCGACTGTGGCGGATATGCCGTTCCGGCCCTCAACCTACAAACGATAATTCCAAAGGGAGAAGAGACTATGAAATTCACAGAAGAGCACGAATGGCTGCGCGTTGAAGGTGACGTTGTGGTTGTGGGGATCACCGAACATGCCGCTGAACAGCTGGGCGATGTGGTGTTTATCGAACTGCCCGACGCCGACACCGAGGTCGTCAAGGACGACGAGGTTGTGGTGATTGAATCGGTTAAGGCGGCCTCTGACATTCTGGCCCCGATTGATGGCGAGATTGTCGAGGTGAACGCGATGCTGGTGGATGAGCCGGGCAAGGTGAATGAAGATGCCCAAGGGGATGCGTGGTTCTTCAAGATGAAGATCGCGGATGCGTCCCAGATGGACGAAATGATGGACGAAGCCGCCTATAAGAAATTCATCGGCTAACCAACCGATCATTAGCCCTTACAGGCGTCTTTGCTGAATGAAGAGTGTCCTGCTAAGGGCCGATGAATGCCTGCTTGAAATTGGAGAACACCATGTCTTTTGCGCCCACCGATTACCTGCCTTACGATTTTGCCAACCGTCGCCACATCGGACCGTCGCCCGAGGAAATGGAGGCGATGCTGAAGGTGTTAGGGGTGGACACGCTGGACGAGTTGATTGACCAGACGGTGCCCGAAAGTATCCGTTCAAAGGAGCCGCTGGAATTTGGCAAGCCCAAGTCCGAGCGTGAATGGATGTGGTTCATCCGGCAGGTGGCCAAAAAGAACAAGGTGTTCACCACGATGATCGGGCAGGGGTATCACGGATCAATCACTCCGCCCGCGATCCAGCGCAATATTCTGGAAAATCCGGCGTGGTATACGGCCTATACCCCCTATCAGCCGGAGATTTCCCAAGGCCGTCTTGAGGCGTTGTTGAACTACCAAACCATGATCACTGACCTTACGGGGTTGGAGATCGCCAACGCGTCCTTGCTGGACGAGGCGACAGCCGCCGCCGAGGCGATGACGATGGCGCAGCGTCTGGCAAAATCCAAGGCGGGTGCGTTTTTTATTGACGAAAACTGTCACCCCCAAAATATCGCGGTGATGCAGACGCGGGCGCAGCCCTTGGGTATCGAGGTGATTGTGGGCTGCCCTGATGATCTGGAGGCCGACAAGGTATTTGGCGCTATCTTCCAATACCCGGGAACCTATGGTCATCTGCGCGATTTCACGCCGCAAATGGAGGCGCTGCACGAGGCCAAGGCCGTGGGCATTGTGATTGCAGACCCGATGGCGTTGACCATTCTGAAGGAACCCGGCGCAATGGGAGCGGATATTGCGGTTGGCAGCACCCAGAGGTTTGGTATTCCATTGGGATATGGCGGTCCACACGCCGCTTATATGGCGTGTAAGGATGCGATGAAACGAAACATGCCGGGCCGGATTATCGGTGTGTCGATCGACAGCCATGGCGACCCAGCGTACCGTTTGTCGCTGCAAACCCGCGAGCAACATATCCGCCGTGAAAAGGCGACATCGAACGTCTGCACCGCGCAAGCTTTGCTGGCGGTGATGGCGTCGCTTTATGCGGTGTTTCATGGGCCAAAAGGGTTGCGGGCAATTGCCCAGCGTATTCACCGCAAAACCGTGCGGATGGTGCGTGGACTGGAGGATGCGGGGTTTGTGATCGAGCCTGACACATTCTTTGATACAGTGACTGTTGATGTCGGCCCGCTGCAGGGTGCGATTATGAAAGCGGCAGTGGATCAACGGATCAACCTGCGCAAAATTGGCAAGACCAAGCTGGGGATCACGCTGGATGAAACCACGCGATCCGACACGTTGAAGCGGCTGTGGCGGGCGTTCGGGATTGAGCGCACGGACGAGGATTTGCATGCGGAATACCGTGTGCCGGACGCGTTGTTACGGACCTCGGATTATCTGACGCATCCGGTGTTCCATATGAACCGCTCCGAGACTGAAATGATGCGGTATATGCGCCGTCTGGCGGACCGTGATCTGGCGCTGGACCGCGCGATGATCCCGCTGGGATCCTGCACGATGAAGCTGAATGCAGCCGCCGAGATGATGCCGCTTAGCTGGCCTGAATTTGCCCATATCCACCCGCTGGCCCCTGATGATCAGGTGGTCGGCTTTACCGAGATTATCGAGGATTTGAGCAATAAACTGTGTCTGATCACTGGTTATGACGCGATGTCGATGCAGCCCAATTCGGGGGCGCAGGGCGAATATGCAGGTCTGTTGACGATCAACGCCTATCACCGTGCAAACGACGAGGGGCATCGCAATATTTGTCTGATCCCCGTGTCGGCACATGGCACCAATCCGGCCAGCGCGCAGATGGCGGGGATGAAAGTGGTTGTGATCAAATCCGCCGAAAACGGCGATATTGATGTTGCTGATTTCCGCGCCAAAGCCGAGGCGGCGGGTGGTGATCTGGCGGCTTGCATGATCACCTATCCATCGACCCACGGGGTGTTCGAGGAAACCGTGCGCGAGATTTGTGATATTACCCATGAATTTGGCGGGCAGGTTTACATCGACGGTGCCAACCTGAACGCGATGGTTGGGTTGACCAAAGTCGGTGAAATCGGTGGGGATGTCAGCCATTTGAACCTGCACAAGACATTTGCCATTCCGCATGGCGGTGGTGGGCCGGGCATGGGGCCAATCGGAGTAAAATCGCATCTGGCACCGTATTTGCCGGGCAATCCGGTGGGAGGCGAGGGCGCGGTTTCGGGGGCGGCGTATGGGTCAGGATCGATCCTTGTGATCAGCTGGGGCTACGTGATGATGATGGGCGGCGCTGGTTTGACCCAAGCCACCAAGGTGGCGATTTTGAACGCCAACTATTTGGCCAAGCAGCTGGAAGGCGCATATGACGTTCTGTTCAAGGGCAAAGGCGGGCGGGTTGCGCATGAGTGCATTCTGGACACCCGCCCGTTTGAGGAAAGCGCCCATATCACTGTGGATGACATTGCCAAGCGTCTGATCGACAGCGGGTTCCATGCGCCGACGATGAGCTGGCCGGTGGCGGGCACCTTGATGGTGGAGCCGACCGAGAGCGAGAGCAAAGCCGAGCTGGACCGGTTTATCAAGGCGATGCTATCGATCCGCGCCGAGATTGGCGAAGTCGAAAGCGGGTCGATGGACGGGGAGAATAATCCGCTGAAGAATGCGCCGCACACGGTGAGTGATCTGGTGGCGGATTGGGACCGGCCCTATAGCCGTGCGCAGGGCTGTTTTCCGCCTGGCGCCTTTAAGGTGGACAAATATTGGCCGCCGGTGGGGCGGGTGGATAATGTCTATGGCGATCGGCATCTGGTTTGCACTTGTCCGCCGTTGTCAGATTATGAGGACTAGTTAGGCGGAAGCCCTGCGGGCTGCTTGATGTCTCGCTTACGCTCGGGATTTGCGCTGCGCGCGGCAGGTATTTAAGGCAAGAAGAAGGGGCCTTCAGAGGTAATCTGTGAGGGCCTTTTTTTCATCCGGTGTCAGGTGCAGGCCGAGTTTTGTGCGCCGCCACAGGATGTCATCTGCAGTTTGGGCGAACTCGTTTTGCACCAGCCAGTCGACCTCAACGGCATAAAGCGTCCAGCCGAAGTGTTGGCCAAGATCACCCGTGGATTTTGCATCCCCCAGCAGGTTGAAAACGTCGGTGCCATAGGTTCGCATCAGGCGTAGCGCCCATCTGTCGTCAAGGAACGGGTAGCGGAATTTTATGTTGGCGAGCAATGCGTTAACACCATCAACGGGGAAGTCGCCGCCGGGCAGCGGGATACCTGCGGTCCAGTTATCCGGCAGGTCGGGAAAGAACGGCGCGAGCTGTTTTAGCGCGGTTTCGGCGAGGCGGCGGTAGGTGGTGATTTTGCCGCCAAAGATGTTCAGAAGCGGCGCGGTGGGCGCATCATCGGCCAGAGAAATAACGTAGTCGCGGGTGGCGGCGCTGGCCGAGGAGGAGCCATCATCATAAAGCGGGCGCACGCCGGAATATGACCAGACAACCTGATCCGGCGTGACGGGTTTTTTGAAGTAGCCGGAAGCGAATTTACAAAGGTAGTCGCGCTCGGCCTCGCTGCATTTTGCCGAGGTATCGGCGTCGGGGTGGTCGGCGTCGGTGGTGCCGATCAAGGTGAAATCGACCTCGTACGGGATGGCGAAAATGATGCGCCCGTCTGTGCCTTGAAAGAAATAGGCGCGGTCGTGGTCAAACAGGCGGGGCACCACGATGTGGCTGCCACGCACCAGGCGGATGTTTTGTTTGGTCTGGTGATTTAGCGGGCCTGTCAGCAGTTCTTTGACCCACGGCCCACCGGCATTCACCAGCGCGCGGGCGTGGTGGGTTTGTTGTGTGCCATCGGGGGATTGGGTGGTGATTTCCCACAGGTCATTGACGCGGATGGCTTTGGTGACTTTGGTGCGGGTCAGGATGTTGGCACCGCGATTGGCGGCGTCACGGGCGTTTAGCGAAACGAGACGTGAATCCTGCACCCAGCAGTCGGAATATTCATAGGCTTTGCGATATTTTGGGTTCAGCGGCACGCCAGCCGGATCATGGGCGAGGTTTAGGGTCCGGGTGGCGGGCAGGATTTTACGTGCGCCCATGTGGTCATACATGAACAGCCCAAGGCGGATCAGCCAAGCAGGGCGGCGCCCCTTCATCCACGGCATGATGAAAGACAATAGTTTTGAAACCGGCGTGTCGTTCTCGAACCGCATGTCCTTGTGATAGGGCAGCACGAACCGCATCGGCCACGAGATATGCGGCATGGCGGTGAGCAACACTTCGCGTTCGCGCAGCGCCTCGCGCACCAGACGGATTTCAAAATATTCCAGATAGCGCAAACCGCCGTGGAACAGTTTGGTCGAGGCCGAAGAGGTGGCCGAGGCAAGGTCGTTCATTTCGGCCAGTGTCACCGACAGGCCACGCCCTGCTGCATCGCGGGCAATGCCGCAGCCGTTGATGCCGCCACCGATGATAAAAAGGTTTGTAGTGTCTGTCGGGGCTGGCTGTTTGTTCATAGGGATCATCCGGTTTTCAATAATCGCGCATCAGGCGACCGTATCCTTCAATTTTATCGTCAATTCCAGCCAGTCGCAACACATCCCAAATCATTGCCTGATTGGAACAAATCACCGGCTTGCCCAACCTTTGTTCAAGACGATCAACTATATCAAGCGAACGTAACGCGCCACAGCTAATGAATATGGCGTCCACATCTGGGCCGTCCAGAGAAGCGGCGTATTCGGCGATGAAATCGGGGCGTACGCGGATCATATCGCTGTCGCGTTCCAGATTTAACCCCTTGATGCGGGGCACCTCAAATCCGGCGTCTTGCAGGTATTTGGCCTCAAATGCGTTGATTTCATCCAGATAGGGTGTGGCAACCGCAATGCGTGATACACCAACCGCACGCAATGCACGGATTGCGCCAGTGATGAGCGAGGTGGCGATGGCCGCGGGTGCGCCCTTGTTCAGCTCGGCAAAGACGCGGGTTTCGCCAATCACCAGACTGCCCGAGGTGCAGCCATAGGTGATCACATCAAGGCTGCCGTCGGGCAACAAAGTGCTGGCGGCGCGGGCCAGATCATCGGCCATTCGGGCGAGGCTTGCAACGGTGATGCTGTCGGGATTGGCGGCGCGGGTAAAGTGCATGCCGACTCCGGGCGGGCACAGGCGAGATACGTTTTCCTCGATTGTTTGCTCGGTTGCCAGCAGCACAAACCCGATTTTCGCGCGGCTGTGTCGGCCATCATCGAACATAGCGTTGGTTTGCGGCATTGGTTGCATCCTTGACTGGCTATGCGTGACGCGAGTAAACGTTACTCTTGGGTGATTGCCAAGACCAAAGAAAAAGGCCGCACCCGTAAGGTTGCGGCCATTGGTTTGTTGTTTCGTGGCGAGGCCTAACCCGCAATCAAACCCATGCTTTCGAGTCTCAGCAGCACCTGATGGGCGCAGTTATCAACCTCGACGTTTTCGGTTTCGACAGAAAGTTCGGGGTTTTCAGGGACATCGTAAGGGTCGGAAATACCCGTGAATTCCTTGATCTTGCCAGCGCGGGCCAGTTTATACAGCCCCTTGCGGTCACGGCGTTCGCATTCCTCAATGGAGGTGGCGACGTGGACTTCGATGAACGCTCCAAAGGCTTCGACATCTTCGCGAACCGCGCGGCGGGTGGTGGCGTAGGGCGCGATTGGCGCACAGATGGCGATACCGCCGTTTTTGGTGATTTCACTGGCGACATAACCGATACGACGGATGTTCAGGTCGCGGTGTTCCTTGGAAAAACCCAGTTCCGAGGACAGGTTTTTACGAACGATGTCACCATCCAGCAATGTCACTGGGCGGCCACCCATTTCCATCAGTTTGACCATCAGTGCGTTGGCGATGGTGGATTTGCCAGAGCCGGAGTAGCCGGTGAAAAACACCGTGAAGCCCTGTTTGTGACGGGCGGGGCGGGTTTTGCGCAGTTCTTCAACTACGGCGGGGAAGGAAAACCATTCAGGGATATCCAGACCTTCCGACAAGCGGCGGCGCAGTTCGGTGCCCGAGATGTTCAGGATGGTGACGGTGTCTTTGTCCTTGATCTCGTCGGCGGGCTCGTATTGGGCGCGTTCCTGCACATAAACCATATGTTTGAAATCGACCATTTCGATGCCCATTTCGTCCTGATGCTCGCGGAACAAATCCTGTGCGTCATAGGGGCCATAGAAATCATCACCTGCAGAATTTTTGCCGGGGCCAGCGTGGTCACGGCCAACGATGAAATGGGTGCAGCCGTGGTTTTTACGGATTAATCCGTGCCAAACCGCCTCGCGCGGGCCAGCCATGCGCATGGCAAGGTTTAGCAGCGACATGGTGGTGGTCGAGGACTGATATTGGTCCAGCACCGCCTCGTAACAACGCACGCGGGTGAAGTGGTCAATGTCGCCGGGTTTGGTCATGCCAACGATGGGGTGGATCAACAGGTTGGCCTGAGCCTCGCGGGCGGCGCGGAAGGTCAGTTCCTGATGCGCGCGGTGCAGCGGGTTGCGGGTTTGGAAGGCCACAACTTTGCGCCAGCCCAGTTTGCGGAAATAGGCGCGCAATTCATTCGGGGTATCGCGGCGCGCCTTGAAATCGTAGTGCACGGGTTGCTGGATGCCGGTGATCGGGCCGCCAAGGTAGATTTTGCCAGCCGTGTTGTGCAGGTAGTTCACCGCAGGATGCGCATCATCATTGGCGCCGAATACTTTTTCGGCCTCAAGCGATTTGTTTGGCTCCCATTTGTCGGTGACCGACATAATGGCAAGGATTACGCCTTCTTGGTCGCGCAGGGCGATATCTTGGCCGGACTTGATGCTGTCAGCAAATTTCTCATTCACATCCAGTGTGATCGGCATTGGCCACAAGGTGCCATCGGCAAGCCGCATGTTCTCAACGACGCCGTTATAATCATCCTGTTTCAGAAACCCCTTAAGCGGGCTGAACCCGCCGTTCATCAGCAGTTCCAGATCACAAATCTGGCGCGGGGTCAGATCCCACGAGGTCAGTTCGCCGGCCTCGACCTTTAGCTTTTGCGCACTTTCGTAAGAGACATACAGCTCCGGAATCGGGGCGAGGATGGGCATGGACATTGGATACTCTCGTTCTGTAATTGTTATTGGTTTTGCGGGCCTGTTCACAAAGGCGTATTCACGCGCAAATAACGCGGGAATGTGGCCAAATTCAAGCAGGACGTGGCCTGTTTTGCGAGAAATAGTGCGAAAAATCCGATTTGGTGCTGCTGTGGAACAGTTTTTATGATTATCATCAAGGGCGCGCCTTGGCATTGCAAAGACGACTTGGTTATATTCGCCTAGAATGATGCGGAATGAGGATTTTTCATGTCAGCAAGTCTGATCCGTTCGGATATAGATTTTGAGGCCGAGGGAAAGCATACCGGTTATTTGCGCCTGCCCCATTCGGTTCACCGCAGCGCATATGGTCGCATTCTGATCCCGATTGTGATGATCAAGAACGGCGAGGGACCGACGGTATTTCTGATGTCGGGCAATCATGGTGATGAGTACGAGGCGCAAATTGCCCTGACCAAGTTGTGCAGGGAACTGGATGTTGGCGATATTCAGGGGCGGCTGATTATAATGACGATGGCGAATTATCCGGCTGCGGCGGCGGGGACGCGGACGGCACCGATAGATGGCGGTAATCTGAACCGTTTGTTTCCGGGCAATTCACATGGCACTCCAACCGAAATGATTGCACATTATATCGAGGAAGAAATGTTGCCGATGTGCGACTATTTCTTTGATTTCCATTCGGGGGGGGCGTCGCTGTATTATCCGGCGACATTGCTGCGCGGGCTGGGGCATTCTGCGGAAGAATCCGAGATGTTGATCAAATTGCAGGCGGCGTTTGATGCGCCTTATGCGTGGGTGTTTACCAGCGGTGGAGGGCGTAAATCCACGGCGCGCACGGCGATGGGCGGGGCAGGGCGCAAGGGTGCGATCACGGTGATGGCTGAACTCGGCGGTGGTGGGTCGGTGACGCGCGAAATTTTAGCGCTGACAGAACGGGGTATTCGGCGGATGCTGCATTGCGTTGGCATGTTGCCGTCTTATGTTCCGGATGCGGCGGGCGGCACGCGGGAATTGACCATAACCGACAGTGTTATCGCCTATGACGACGGGCTGTTCGAGCCGTATTGCGATGTGGAAGACGAGGTCAAAAAGGGTGATGCTGCGGGTGCAATCCATTTCCCGCAAGACCCGTGGGAAGAGCCGAAAACCCTGTATTTTCAGCATGATGGCATGGTTTTATGCAAACGGGTTCCCGGGCAGGTCGAGCGCGGGGACTGTCTGTTTCAGGTCGGAAGTGATTTGTAAGGCCGCAATTTGATCAGCTGCTTTCGGGGATGAACCGTTCAGGCGTGCCTGCGATCCGGACCTGTGCACCGTGGTCAGAATTCCAGTTAAACAGGACGATATGCCAGCGCAGGCGGGGTTCGCGCCGACAGGTGTATATCATCCCGTCGGCCCCCGTTTGGCGCACCGCATCGCTGGCTTGCCAACTGGTTGCGGGGATGCCCTTTTGGCGTTGTGGCACCCACGGAACAGAGGGGGTTTCCAGATCAATGCCAAGGGCTGCGCAGGTGTCGGGGGCGCGTAGATCGCAGAGGTTTGCGCCCGTTACATCAAGCGGGATAATCACGCGGGGTGGATCATCCGGTTTTAGGTAAACGGCGACAGCGGCTGATGCGGCATCAACGGTGGGGGAGCAGTAAAAGGCGGGTTGGGCATGGTGGTGAAAACGCCCCTCGGGGTGGATCACTCCGCCTAAAACGCGCAGAGCGTCATTGGCAAAAGTGATCCGGTAAAAGCGCCCCGAAAGGGGGACGAACCTAGGTGTCATCCTGTTCGGCCAAGAACCGTTCAGCCTCGAGTGCGGCCATGCAGCCCATGCCTGCGGATGTGACGGCCTGACGGTATTTATGGTCGGTCAGATCGCCTGCCGCAAACACGCCAGGGATTGAGGTGGCAGTGCTGTCGGGCTGGGTCACGACGTAGCCGCCCATGTGGGTTTCCAGCACGTCATTGACCAATTCGTTGGCCGGTGCATGGCCGATGGCGATGAACACGCCCTTGCAGGGGATTTCGGTGATCTCGCCGGTTTTGACGTTTTTGGTTCGCACACCGGTGACGCCTTTGGGGTTGTCTTCGCCAACCACTTCGACCAGTTCGTTAAACCACAAGGGTTCGATTTTGGGGTTCTTCATCAGGCGATCCGCCAGAATGCGTTCGCTGCGCAACTCGTCGCGCCGGTGGATCAGGGTGACTTTGCTGGCAAAATTGGTTAAAAACAGCGCTTCTTCAACCGCCGTATTGCCGCCGCCGACCACGACGATTTCCATGCCGCGGTAAAAGAAGCCGTCACAGGTGGCGCAGGCCGAGACGCCAAAGCCTTTGAATTCTTCCTCGGTGTCCAGACCCAGCCATTTGGCGCGCGCGCCGGTGGCCAAAATAATTGCATCCGCCGTGTAAACCGTGCCGCTGTCACCTTTGGCGGTGAACGGGCGTTTGGACAGGTCCAGATCGGTGATGATGTCGCTGATAATCTCGGTGCCCATGGCGCTCGCATGTTCCTGCATTTTGATCATCAGATCAGGGCCTTGGACTTCGGTAAAGCCGGGGTAGTTTTCAACGTCGGTGGTGGTGGTCAACTGGCCGCCCGGTTCTAACCCTTGCACCAAAATCGGCTCCACCATAGCGCGGCTGGCGTAGACGCCGGCGGTGTATCCTGCAGGGCCGGAGCCAATAATCAGAACTTTTGTGTGACGTGTGTCGGCCATGATAGCCCCCTTTGAAAACTGGTTGTTCAGATTGATATAATCGCCCAAGGCGGGCAGGAAAAGCCCCCGTAGACCACGCGCGGGGAAATGACGCGGAGTTTACCGGTTTGCTAAGAATATTGCGCAATTGTGAAATATTGTTGCGCACGGGCGGGCCTGCGCATACAATCCGCGAAAATGATGTAAGGGATAATCATGGTCGCATCGAAACTTGATCCAATTGACCGGATGATACTGGCTGAATTGCAGGCTGACGGGCGGATGACCAATGTCGAACTGGCCAGACGTGTCGGCATTTCGGCCCCGCCGTGCCTGCGCCGTGTGCGCACGTTAGAGGAAAGCGGATATATTCGGGGCTATCATGCCGATGTGGATGCACGCGCGTTGGGGTTCGAGGTGCAGGTGTTTGTGATGGTCGGTCTGGAGCGTCAGGCCGAGGCGGACCTGTCGGCGTTCGAGGTAAAATGCCAAGGCTGGCCGTTAGTGCGTGAGTGCCACATGCTGAATGGCGAGGTCGATTTCATCCTGAAATGCGTGGCGCCGGATCTTTCGACATTCCAGAATTTCTTGACCGAGCAGCTGACCTCGGCTGACAATGTGGCCAGTGTCAAAACGTCATTAGTTATTCGCGGCGCCAAGGACGAGCCGGGCGTGCCGTTTGACGTATTGGAAAAACGGCTGAATAAATCTGCCTGATCCTATGCGGCCAAAACCCCGAGAGCCGCATCAAATGACATGCGTGGATATGCCAGTGATCCGAACGCACTTAAGGATGTAATGTGCGGGAACAGTGTTAAAAACAACGACCGCATTTCGCCGTTCAGGCGCATTTCGTCCCGATATCCGGGGTGATAACTTTCGATGTCCAACCCGTTGGCGCAGATGATCTGGTGCTGCGCGAACGCCAGATGATATACGCGCACCGGCGCTGCGGGGGTGATTTCCAGCACTGTATCGCCATCAATAAAGGCGGTGATCGGGGCAAGGGCGGCAGTTGTGCCCATAGCCGATATCAGGGCGGAATCCTGACGGAACAGGCGGGCCCGCGGCCCCAGCAACAGATCGGGCATCGGGCGGCCCAGACCAAAGCTGTCGGCAGTGATGCGTGACAGGTTACTCATGCCCTCGGTCTGGTGTTCAGCGCCGGAAACGATGTTCATTGACCCGACCCATAGTAGTGTTTGCGCCCCGTTGTCTCGTGTGCAAACGCGGGTGCCCGGCAGCAGGTCTTCGACCGCAACCGGCCCGTCTTCGGTGGCAATAAGCGTACCCCGCGCCATGGCGCAAAAGGCGTCTTCAAACACCGGCATCGCAGGGGCGATCCGGTTGAAATCGATAATTTCGGAATTGTGGCCCAGATAGGCGACCTCGTAACGGCGTGTCCGAGGCATGGCACGCAGAGGTCGCCTGTCTGGTCGAGCGGTCCACGTATGAGGAACCGTATTGTTATTCTCTATGCCCATTGGTTTTGAGCGGCGGGGATAGTCCATGATGCGTCCCTTTCGGTGGCACATCTTCCTTCGGTCCCCACCGAAGATGCATAGTGAATTTGTTAAGACTAAAATGAACGCAATGGCGGTGCATTGTCAAAAATTAACGGTTAATGGATGCAGATCGGCGTTCAATCAGGTCCGATTGCAGGAACTGTTTCCAAAATCAGGGCCGAAGCGCCTTATTTTGATTCGGAAGCCGGGAAACGGGCAACGAAAAAGGCCACCTGTGAAGGTGGCCTGAGAACTTGTTAAAATGTGGATGTCGTCAAAATGTTCTTGGTTGCGCAGTAAATCACTGCGTGTCGAAAATATCAGGCGCGAACGGTTTTCAGCGGTGCTGTGCGTGCGCCACGTTTTGCGATCCATTCAGTGCGACGTGCGCCGCGGGTCCAAGGCATAACCACGTCGGTTTTTGCGGCCTCGGTGATAATGTTGCTGATCATACGTTTTTGCTTTTGCATCTGTCTGCTCCCGTTTGGTTCATATTGGGCGGTGCGCTGCGTAACCTGTAGGCGCTTGCCGCGAAATTCTGTGTCAACATGTGCTGACAAGACTTAATATGGCGGGGCATTCGGGCGGCAGAATGGCGGGAAACAAGAAAGTTTGAATAAAAACTAATTTATTTTTGGGCAAATAAGGCGCGGGTGCTGGCAGACGCTGCCTAGAACATTGCGCTTTGTTTTATGGGGGATTGGGCTGTTTGCTTGCACCAATCCACTGAAATTACGTGGATTGTTTCCTGAACTTGGGCAGGACTTGGGCAAGATTTGCCATGGTTGCGTCTAATTTCGTCTGGCCAGGCTAAATCCGGATGACAGAAATCAGCCGCCCGTAATCGGCCTCTTTTTGGTGGACGCTGCGCCGGTAGGAATAAAACCGGCCTGCATCGCTATAGGTGCAATGGCGGCTCCATTCAGCCTGAGCCACGCCGGCCTTGCGCAAACGGTGCAGCCCAAAGGCGGGCAGATCAAACTGGACACGATCGCCCGTGCCACCGGAAAAGAACCGTGCGTGGTCTGGGTCATCTGCTATGAAGGTGTCCATAAATTCCGGCCCGACCTCATAGGCGGCTTGGCTGATGCAGGGGCCGATGACGGCGGCGATGTTGGCGCGGGTCGCGCCCAGTGTCTCCATTGCGTCCAGCGTGGCCTCGAGTATGCCGCCAATGGCCCCCTTCCATCCGGCGTGGGCCGCGCCAACGACGCCGGCCTGCGGATCAGCAAACAGCACAGGCGAACAATCTGCGGTCAGGATGCCCAAAGCAATGTCGGGTGTGGCCGTGACCATCGCGTCGGCCTTTGGGCGCTTGCCACTGATCGGAGCGGTGAGTGTCAGCACTTCGGCGGAATGATATTGGTGAACCGAGGCAAGGGCACCAGCGTCCACATCCATCGCATCGGCCACGCGGCTGCGGTTCAGGGTGACGGCCTGCGTTTGGTCGGAGGATCCGTGCCCGCAATTCAATCCCTCGAAAATACCGCTGGAGGCGCCGCCGCGACGGGTAAAGAACCCGTGGCGAAATGCGGACAGACTGTCAGCGGTAAGAATTTCAAGGGTCATGGCGTAAATCCGGGTGGGGGTTGATGGCCGTTGGGATAAAAAGCGATGGCTTTGAACAGGGTGCCCATTTCGGTGGGATCGGTCAAGCGCCTGTGGGCGGTGGTGTGCGTTTCAAGCGCTGTCCCGCTTAGCCCCTGTGCCAATGCTTCGGCCCGCTGATCAATACCCAAACGTTGCAACAGTTCGCCTTGAGGGATTATTTTACTGACAGGGGTGTGGGTGACGGCGGCCACGGCCAAGGCTTCAAAATCCACATGGGCTGTGATGTCGGCCTCGCCGGGGTGGGCCAGCGGGGTGTCGAATTCATGGGCGCGCAGGGCTTGAATGGTGTCGCCCAAGGAGCGCCAGTCGCCGTAGTCGATGATGATCGCTGCGCCACCGTTAGCAGCAATGCGGGCGGCGATTTCGGTGGCGATGGCGGTGGCCGCCCCGCACACCTCGACCAGATCACCGTCGCGGCAATCTTTGCGCCGGTGGTTCAGCGGCGGCACATCGCCCACGCCGGATGCACCAAAGGCCAGTTCGCCATCGGTGACACCGACAAGGCGCTCGCGCCAGCCATCTGCGTCCATGATGTATTGGTGGATTGGCAGGGCGTCGAAAAACTCGTTGGCCAGAAGGTAAAGCGGTGCGTCAGCCACTTCACCGATGGTGCCGACCCATGTGACGTCATAGTCCGACAGGCTCTCGCGTTGCACTTTTTGCAGTGCTGCTGAGGCTTCGACCAAGGTGATTTGGGCGGCGGTGTGGAAACCGGCCACGCCTTTGGTGGCGCGTAAAACGTCGGCCATCAGGGTGCCGCGCCCGGGGCCAAGTTCGGCGAGGATGAATTTGGTGGGCGAGCCTTGTTGCAACCATGTCTGGGCCAGACACAGGCCCAGAAGTTCACCAAACATCTGGCTGATTTCGGGCGAGGTGGTGAAATCGCCATCCGCACCGAACGGATCACGGGTGGAATAATAGCCGTGTTTGGGGTGCAGCAGGCATTCGGCCATATAGTCGGCCAGCGTAATTGGCCCCGTGTCGGTGATGCGGTCGATCAGGATTTTGGCCAGTGGAGTCATCTGTGGCGTCATGTGCGTTTCCTTGCGATGATGATGAAAAGGATGCCGATGGCGATCATCGGGAGCGATAGTTGCTGGCCTTTGGTTAGGCCGAAGTCGCCAAATTGCATGACGTATCCCATCGGATTGGTCGCGGTGATGAATTGGGCATCGGCCTGACGGAAGAATTCAACGATAAAGCGCGACACGCCATATCCGGCGATGAACAGGCCCATGAGTTGGCCTGGTTTTTTTAACCAACCGCGTCGCCATGCAAGGAACAGGATCACGGCGCCAAGGATCAACCCTTCCATCGCGGCCTCGTAAAGTTGTGAGGGATGGCGGGCGCAGAGGCCTGCGATGTCGGGGCAATCCTGAGCGGCGGTTCCGGGGAAGATCACCGCCCACGGCAGGGTCGAGGGGCGGCCCCACAATTCGGCGCTGTTGAAATTGGCCAAGCGGCCCAGCAACAGGCCCATCGGGGCGGCCATCGCCATCAGATCGCCAAAGGGCAGCATTTTGATGCCGTGTTTTTTGCAAAAGATCAGGCCGGCGAGCACCACGCCCATAAACCCGCCATGAAACGACATGCCGCCATTCCAGACTTGCAGAATTTCGCTTGGGTTTTGCAGGTAATAGGCGGGCTGGTAGAACATAACGAAGCCAAGTCGTCCGCCAAGAATGATGCCAAGGATGGCCCATGTCAGGAAAGCCTCGATCAGGTCAGGGGTTGTGGGTGCGATTTCGTCACGCCACAGGTTGGGGGTGCGCACGGCCCGCAGCACGATGCGGTAGCCGATGATGATGCCGACGATATAGGCCAGCGCATACCAGCGCAGGGCGAATGAAAACCCGCCAATATCAAAGCTGAAGATTTCATTGCCAATGCCGGGGAAAGGGATAATAAACTGCATATTTGTTAACTGCCTTTTGTGGATTGGCAAAGTCAACCTTGAGATTTGCCGTTTGTCACCTCATATATGCGTTAACAGCAAACGCCGGAGGCAACCATGCAAACCCGAAATAAAGTTCTAGACGACATTTCCGATATGTTCACCAATGCGATGGGCGTAGCCCAAGGGGCGAAAGATGAAGCCAACACAGCGATGAAAAGCTGGATTGACCGCTGGATGGCGGATAAGGATTTCGTTTCGCGCGAAGAATTTGATGCGGTTCGGGCGATGGCGCAAAAGGCGCGCGAAGAAAATGAAGCGTTAAAGGTGCGGCTGGATGCGTTAGAGGCCAAGCCTGCGGCCAAAAAGAAAGCGGCCCCTCGCGCCAAGAAAGCCTGAGTTTAACGATGCGGGCTGACGCCCACGCTCTATAGTTGGTAAAACCCCCTCGGTCCCCCTGAAGGGGGAGGCGATGGGGGATGAGTGGTGGAGAAATACGCACCGTTTTCGTTTGGGGAGAGGGCAGAGCCTCCGGCGGAGATATTTAGGAAAAAGAGAAGGGGGCGGTTTGCGCTCTATTCCTCTCTATCCTTTTCGATCTCCAGTATCTTTTCGGCTGCGACCTCGGCGGCAATTCCGCAGACTTTTAGGCAGCCGTTATCACCATGTCCCCCTGCATCTAGGAACGCCTGATAGTCGTCCTTGTCGGTCATATCAAAGGCGCGGCCATAGATTTTGGCGTGGATTAGTTTGCATAGGGTGCCTTCTAGTTCGCCTTCAAAGCCGAACTGTTTTTTCAGCTCTTCTTTATATCGCGCGATGATGTCGGCAGACGGGTCCATGGAATCGCGGTAAGTCTGGGTGTCTTCCATTTTCTCGCGCCCCACGACCAGACCCAGCGCCATAAGTGATCCGAGCAATGCGCCACAGGTTTCGCCGTGGCGCGCAACACCGCCTGATAGCACGGTGGCAGCCTTGAAGACCTCGGGGCTGCCGATGCCGAACTCGTCTTGCAGGGCAAGCAATACCCCTTGCGAGCAGCCGCTGTGGCGGTCGTTCTCATGGGCGTTTTTCTTGACCCGCTGAATGCGTGTATTGTTCGAGGCCATTTTTATCTCCGCGCTGGTGGATGAATTTCAAGTCTAGCGGTATTCTGTAGTTCTGACAAATATTTGACGCATCGCCCGTGTATCATGTGCCAAACGTCACGCCGCATTGTTGTGCCAGCAGGCGCGGGTCTTTGGATTTTACCAGAACGGGGTCACCTGCCAAAAGTTCAAAGCACCTTTCAAGCGTTTCCGCCTCTAATCTTTGCATGGCTTCTTTGGTGTAAAACGTAAGATGCGGGGTTAGAATGACGTTGTCCATTTCAAAGAGCGCGCGCATCGGGTGGGTTGCGCGGTTCAACGGCTCGTGGCTGTAGACGTCCAGCCCTGCAGCTGCGATTGATCCGTTCTGGAGCGCTTGCACCAAAGCGGCCTCGTCCACGATCGCGCCGCGTGATGTGTTGATCAGGATGGCCGAGCGTTTCATAGCCTGTAATTGCGGTTCGCCAATCAGGTGGTGCGTGTCATTGTTCAGGACGCAGTGGATCGAGATGAAATCGCAAGTTTTCAGCATGTCGAGCAGATCATCGCATTTTTCAACGCCGGCGGCCTGCATCGTTTCGCGTGACATGTTCGGATCATACCCCAGAACGTTGGCCCCAAACCCCGATCCCGCCATGCGGGCCATGCTTTGGCCGATTTTGCCGACCCCGACCAGCCCGATGGTTTTTTGGGCAATGTCAGAACCCAACCATTGTGCTGTGGGCCAGACCCAGCCTTTGGCCTGCATGGCCTGATGCATCGGCACCAGTTTTTTCGCTAAAGCGATCAGCAGCGCAAAGGCGCCCTCGGCCACGGTTTGTTCGGCGTATTCGGGGATATTAGCCACCGGAATATTGCGGGTGCGGGCGGCGTCAATATCGATGGCATCGATGCCGACGCCGTATTTGACAATACCTTTCAGGTGCTTGGCGTTCGCAATAACCTTGGCAGTGATCGGGGTGTAGCACATCAGGATCAGGTCGGCGTCGCATGTTTCATGCAGCAGCGTGGCGTCGCTCACGTTATCGGGCAACAGGACCAGATTTATCCCAGCCTCGCGCAGGGTGCGGTCAATGTGTGGGCATTCCAGTTCTTGATCGGTGCGGACAATTTTGATTTGGTTTTTCATACCTGTGCGGCCCCATTTTGGGCTACGAGGCCATTTTTAAGTCTCTGTGTCTAGCCTGTCCAACGGGTATTCTATGGCAAGGGCATTATTTATCTGGGGATAACCTGAAGAAACCACTTTACAGATTCATCCCCATGCACCACCATATCTAGTAATGGCGAGGGGTAACATCCACTCGTTCTGGTATATAGACCTAGTCATCGTGGGCTGCCACCCGCGCGAGGCTGTAGCAGTAGAGGTCAGGCACATGTCACTATCCGAACAGTTTATGGATGTAGATGATCTGCATCCAATCGACATCGTAGAAACATTGGCCGAGCATCACGCATGGGATTTT
Source organism: Profundibacter sp. (assembly GCF_056498605.1). Lineage (NCBI taxonomy): Bacteria > Pseudomonadati > Pseudomonadota > Alphaproteobacteria > Rhodobacterales > Paracoccaceae > Profundibacter > Profundibacter sp. Next base: position 1,841 of record NZ_JBSMEZ010000138.1, on the reverse strand, counting down.
GACCGTGTGGCCGACGACCAGATCGCGATGGCGGTCATAGGGCAGTGGCGCACCTATTCGATCACGCTGGCGTGGTCGGCACAGGACGAAACCCTGCGCATGATCTGCACCTTTGAAATGGAGCCGCCGGAAGAGAAGCTGCCGCAGCTGTACGAGGCGCTGAATTCGGTGAATGACCGCTGTTGGGCTGGGGCATTCACCTATTGGCGGGAGCAACGTTTGATGGTTTATCGCTATGGGCTGGTGTTATCGGGCGGCCAGATCGCGGGGCCCGAGCAGATATCGACGCTGATTAACGCTGCGGTGGATTCGGCAGAGCGGTTCTATCCGGCGTTTCAGCTGGTGGTTTGGGGTGATCAACCGGTGGAGCAAGCGATGCAGGTTGCTATTGCCGAGGCTTACGGTCGCGCCTAATCTTTGACCCTGAACAACGGGTTATACAGGGCAAATCAAAATGGACATGAATGATGTAATTGATCGCGGGCTGGTGTTGCTGGGCTGCGGCAAAATGGGATCGGCAATGCTGCAGGGCTGGCTGGGGCAGGGCCTGCCTGCGTCGTCAGTCTGGATCATGGACCCGCGTCCCAGTGACTGGGTGCAGGGGCTGGTTGCGGACGGGTTGCATCTGAACGCGGATTTACCTGCTGCACCGGCGATAGTTTTGATCGCTGTGAAACCGCAGATGATGGCCGAAGCGTTGCCCCTGTTAACCCCGCTTGGCAATGGCACTACGCTGTTTATCACCGTGGCCGCTGGCACGCCGATGTCGTTTTACGAGGCCACATTGGGCGGGGATACCCCGGTGGTTCGCGCCATGCCAAACACCCCCGCTGCTGTGTCGCGCGGGATAACGGCGTTGATTGGTAACGGGGCGGCAACGCCGGATCAGATCGCGTTGGCTGAAACATTGTTACAGGCGGTGGGCCAAACGGTGCGATTGGATAGCGAGGCGCAGATTGATGCGGTGACGGGGGTTTCGGGGTCCGGTCCGGCCTATGTTTTCCTGATGATAGAGGCCTTGGCCGCTGCCGGTGTTGAACAAGGGTTATCGCCCGAACTGGCAATGAAGTTGGCCAAGGCGACGGTGGGTGGTGCTGGTCAATTGGCGGAAATGGCGGATGAGGATCCGGCACAGTTACGGGTGAATGTGACCAGCCCGCAAGGCACAACGGCGGCGGCGTTAGAGGTTTTGATGGACGCGCAAACGGGACTGACACCGTTGATGGTTCGGGCGGTGGCGGCATCGGCTGACCGGTCACGGGAGTTGTCGAAATGAGCAACGACCTGACGTTTGATGATTTCCTGAAGGTGGATATTCGGGTGGGCGAGGTGGTGCGGGCGCAAGCCTATCCCGAAGCCCGTGTTCCTGCGATCAAACTGTGGGTGAATTTTGGCGACGAGATGGGCGAGAAGAAAAGCTCGGCCCAAATCACGGCGCATTACACGCCGGAAGGCATGATCGGCAAGCGGGTGATGGCGGTGGTCAATTTCCCGCCGCGCCAGATTGGCAAGTTCATGTCGGAAATTTTAGTACTGGGGGTGCCCGATGCGGACGGGGGCATTGTGCTGCTGGTGCCGGATCAGGACGTGCCACTGGGCGGGAGGATGCATTGATGGCAAACCTGTTGGTGTCGCGGGCTTTGCCTGATGCGGTGATGGCGGCTTTGGCTGCTGAATTCGAGGTCGCCGTACGCCCCACAACCCAACCGATGAGCGAAGACGAGGCGGCAAGTGCGCTGATGGCGTATGATGCGGTGCTGCCGACGCTGGGCGACGGGTTTACGGCGGCGGCAATCGGGCGTGTGTCGGACCCGCGTTGCAAGATATTGGCGAATTTTGGG
>NZ_JBSMEZ010000137.1:0-10339 GCF_056498605.1 Profundibacter sp. | reverse complement strand
CAATCGACGTACCTTTTTCCAATGGTGAAATTCGTTCTTCTCTTTCATCCTTCCTCCAGATTTCCCCGGTGCCTTCTAGAATATGCCAAAACTCGCTGATAGTGGAATGAACTGTTGCACGATTAATCTGACCCGGTGGCACGGTGCTATGAATCATATTTCCGGTTGTTCCATCCATGATGAAACGAATGTCTGCGCCAGCTGGTGACTTGGCATCTGGCGTAACTGGTAAAGACGTCTGTTTCATGATTGATGACAAACCCTATGAAATGGATAGACCGTAAATATTGCGGGGCTATCCTGATATGTCAATGTGGGAGTGGCGGGCTATCCCAGCAACCCTTTGGCAAACCCCACCAACCGCGTCAGCGCCTCGCGAAATGCCTCATCATCCACTGTCATTGCCACCCGCAAATGGCCTGCCGCCGAGATGCCGAAGCTTTCGCCGGGCATGGTGGCGATATGTTCAACGTCAAGCAGCGCGTCGGCGAACCCTTTGCCGGACAGCCCCGTGGTGCGGATGTCGAGCATCAGATACATCGCGCCCATGCAGGGCACATGTTTGACCACGTTTTGCCCCGCCAACACCTCCATCGCAATGGCACGTCGACGCGCAAAAGGTGCGGCGATTTCGGCCTCTAGCAGCGCACCACGCCCCAGCGCATACAGCGCGGCGTCCTGGATATAGCCAGGAACGCCATAGGTGGTGTGGGTGGCGAGGTTAATCAGGTTTTCGATCACAGCCTCGGGGGCCACAATCCAGCCGATACGACTGCCGGTCATCGCATAACTCTTGGACATCGACCCAACCACCAGCGTGCGGTCCACCATATCGGGCAGGGCGCGGGGCGAGATGTGCTCGCCTTCCCATATCTGGGTGTCGTATACCTCGTCCGAGATCAGCCACAGATCGTGCTGACGACACACACCCGCAATGCCCTCTAGTGTGGCGCGGGAATAGACCACGCCGGTCGGGTTGTTGGGCGAATTGATCAGCAGGGATTTGGCGCGCGCTGCGTATTTGGCGATCTCTTCGGCGCGGGGCTGGAAATTATCCACCGCATGGGCCGAAACCGTCTGCGGCATTGCACCAGCGGCCCGCAGGGTGGCGGGGTAGGTGGCATAATAAGGGTCGATATAGAGCGCGGTATCACCACTGTCACAAACTGCAAGGTGTGAGGAAAACAGCGCTGATTGCCCACCCGGGGTGATCATCACATTGTTCATCGTTGTCGGCACGCCGGTACGTTCCTGTACCCTTGCCGCCACGGCTTGGCGCAAATCGGTATTGCCCGGCACCATCGCATATCCGGTATGCCCGCCCATTGCGGCATTGTGCATGGCCTTCAGGATGTCGGGGCGGGTGCGGATGTCGTGTTCGCCGATGGTCAGTTCAATCACGTCTGTTCCATCCGCAATCATCGCTCGGGCTTTGAGGAAAATCCCCCAACCGTCATCGCTACTGCCCAGCAAAGTGGTGATCCGGTTTGATTGTTCCATCGCGCGACTCCTTAACGTATTTCGGCCACGCGACCATGCCAAAGATCGTTTGTCAAACGGGGAATTGTGTGGATGCATTTTTTGGGCTGGCAGATGTGTCGGCGGGTATCCACCGCCCTAAAGGTTTTTTGTATCTATAGAGTATACAAAGACGTATTCATTTACCCAAGCTATGGGGATGGCTTTATTAAAATTGGGCAAAATGCACAAAAAACGGACATGGTTTTGCCAATGTTTTGGTGTTGAGTTGGTGCGAACTATGTATCGAGCAACATATCCTGAGGTGCACGTAATGAAAAAGAAACTTTTGTTCGCGCTGGCGATTGCCAGCTTTTCCCTAACCTTTGCTGCACAGGCCGAAGCCTGTACGCGCAAGACTGTATCGGGTGGTAATCAGGTTATTCAACCCGGAAAAAGGATTAATGCGTCCCTGCTGGATGCCGCAGTTCGGGTTGAAGTGAACTATCACAGATGTCGTGCCGGCCTTGGCAAATTGCGCTCGGAGCCCAAGCTGCGCAACATGGCGGCGGGGCACAGCAAATGGATGGCCCGTGCAAGTAATATGTCACATACCTCGACCGTTTCGGGACGTCGCACATTGGGCCAACGGATCAAACGGTCCGGTCTGCGCTGGAAGGCCACGGCAGAAAACATCGGTATGGTTTACCGTTTCCGGATGGAGCAAAAGCAGTTCTTTATCGACGACGCGGCCAGTTGCCAGTTCAGCAATTCTGCAGGGCAAGTTATCCCACCGCACAGCTATCAGTCTTTGGCGCGTTATATTGTGAATCTGTGGATGAATTCACCGGATCACCGGCATAATATTCTGGATCGCCGGATGAAGATGGTTGGCACTGCAATCACTCTGGACCCAAAGGCGCAGTATTGCGGCACCTATTACATCACGCAGAATTTCGCCCAGTAGGTTATTTTGTAGATTTATTCTGCCACGGTGCCTTGTTTGGCCGCCTTATAGGACATTGGCAGGGAGGCCAGATATATTAGGTCAACCAGCACCATCACATGCCACGGATATACCGTCAGGCTGATCATGAACAACACAACAGCACCGAACATCCATACCTGATGCCGCGGGCTGACACTGACATGTTTCAGTGAAAACGTCGGGATCCGGCTAACAGCTAGGGCTCCCGCCCCGATGATATAAAGCGAAATCAGCACCTGGTGGGTGGCAATGCCGGTCCAGCCGGCCAGAAACAGGAACGCGGGCAAGAACCCCAGGCAGGCCAGCGCGGGGGCAGGCACCCCGACGAAAAAGCGGCTGTCTTTGGGGGTGTCGTCATCCTCCATCAGGGCGACGTTGAAACGGGCAAGCCGCATCATGCAGGCGATGGTGAACATGATCAGCGCCAACCAGCCGATGTTGGCAAATTCAGTGCCTGCAAAGAACATCAGATATAGCAAGATGGTTGGCGCGATGCCAAAGTTGAAAAAATCCGCCAAGGTATCGAGTTCGGCCCCGAACTGGCTGCTGGAATCAAGCATGCGGGCCAGTTTGCCATCAACGCCATCCAGCAGAACGGCCAGCAGCAGCAGCGCCATCGCAATCGAATAATTTCCCGCCATGCCAGAGCGCACCGAGGTCAGGCCAGCGCAAAGCCCGAAAATTGTAACAAAGTTCGGGATGAACCGGCGCAGGGGAATGCTTTTGTGTTCGGGGACGTTCAAATCCGTTTCCCCACGTAATTCGGGGTCGGGTCTGACAGATCAGCCAGCGCGGTTTCACCGGCGACCGCGTTTTGCCCCAAAACGACCTTGGGTAGCACGCCAACGGGCAGGAACACATCCAGTCGCGAGCCAAAACGGATCAGGCCAAACACCACGCCCGCCTCGGTTTGCGCCCCGACCGAAGTAAAGCAAACGATGCGACGCGCTACAAGACCAGCGATCTGGATCACGCCGATTTTCAGGCCTTTCGCATTGGTGATGGTCAGCGAGTTGCGCTCGTTATGTTCGCTGGCTTTGTCCAGCGAGGCGTTGACGAACTTGCCTTTGTGATAGGTGATATTGGTGAATTCCCCCGCCATAGGAGCGCGGTTCACATGGCAGTTGAACACGTTCATGAACACCGAAACCCGCACGCGCTCTTCCGGCCCTAATCCCATATCTTCTGGTGGGACAACGGTGGTGATTAGGTTCACAATCCCGTCGGCGGGTGACAGGATCAGGTCGTCGTTTTGCGGCACGGATCGCACCGGATTGCGAAAGAAATAGTAACACCAGACGGTCAGAACCATGCCAGCCCAGAACAGTGGCCCCCACAGCAGGCCTAGGGCGACGGATAGGGCGGCAAAGATGGCAACGAACTTCAGCCCCTCGGGGTGCATCGGGACGGCGACTATTTTCAGCGGGTTTGACATGGATATTTCGTCTTCTAGGTCAGGATAAGGTGCTGGATCAGCACGTATGCCAGAAACAGTCCGTTTGCAATCAACAAACACATGACCGCAAGTGATCCTAAATCCTTGGCGTCACGGGCAAATTCGTTCCATTCCGGTGATATGTGATCGACCACGGCCTCGATTGCAGTGTTCAGAGCTTCGGTTGCGATCAGTAGCAAGGCCAATATGCTCGCTCCCAGAAATTCAGCCATGTTGGCGCCAATTGCGGCAAAGATGCCTAGGACAATCATGTATAACAACACCTCGTGGCGGAACGCGGTTTCGCCCCACAGCCGTTTAATTCCGCCGATGGAATAGCTGGTGGCGGCAAAGACATGTTTGATGCCTGTAATGCGCTCCGGTTTAACTTGGCTGGGTTTTTCAGGTTGGGTCATCGGTTACTCCGGTGCCGTGCGGCAGGCAGAAAACAGATCAAGGTCTGCGGTTTTTTCGGTCGTGGTGATGTCCATCAATCCCAACACAGAATGGAACAGGTTGGCGTGGGTTGCGGGTTGCATCGCACGTTCAGCCAAACACTCGGTATCTGTTGCAAATGCGGATTTATAAGCCTCGGACAGCCAGATAACAAAGGGCACCTTGGTTTGCGTGTCCGGCGCCATGAAATAGGGGGTGCCGTGTAGATACAAGCCACCTTCGCCCAGGGATTCACCGTGATCCGACATATAGATCATTGTGGTAACGGCTTTGTCCTGCGTCTCCAGCATCTTGATGGTTTCGGCCAATATGTGGTCGGTATAGGCCAGCGTGTTGTCATATGTGTTGGTGATTTCTTCCTGGGTGCAATCCTTCAGTTCGGTCTTGTCGCAGGTCGGGGTAAAGCGTCTGTATTCGTCTGGATAGCGCAGGTAATAAGCGGGCCCGTGGCTGCCGATATTATGCATCACCAAAACGGTGTCCTCGGTGATATTATCGATTGCGTCCTGTAAAACTGGCAGGAATATTCCGTCGTTGCATTCGCCGACACTGCAATAGTCCTCGTTCTTAAGGTAGGTCAGGATCTGCGGGCCGCCAACACGGGTTGCTATGCCCTTATCACCGGTGTTGTTGTCGAACCATTCCACCTGCACACCGGCGCGAGACAGAATATCCAGCAGGTTTTCATTGCCAAGTCCGGCCTCGTAAGAATAGCTGCCGCGATCAAACCGCGAGAACATGCAGGGCAGGGATGTGGCGGTGGCGGTGCCACAACTGCTGACATCCTGAAAGGCGATGATGTCGCTGCGGGCGGCCAGTTCTGGTGTGGTGTCACGCGCATATCCGTTCAGGCCGAAATTCTGGGCGCGTGCAGTTTCTCCAACCATGATTACGGTCAGAACCGGTTTAGATGTGGCCGTCAACAGCGGGCCTTTCACCGCATCCTCGCCACGGGGTTGCAACACGATATCGCGGGTGTTCAACACCAGATTAACATAGCGAATGGTGCTGGACAGGGGTGCTCCGGGCTGGAAACTGCCCATCAGGTCTTTGTTGCTGCGGATTGCGCCGGAAAAGGTTTTGTAATTTGCCATCAGCAAAGCGGCACAAAGCGCCAATGCCCCCACGGCCAGCCCACTTTGGCTGATCATGGCCCGCAAGAAGGACGGGCGCTTTATTTTAACCAGCAGTACAAAAAGGGATGGGATGACCGCGTAAATCACCACATGGCTGATAAAGCTGAAGGTGATCAGGTGCTTGCCTTCCTGCATCGTGGTGGTGACCACATTCTGGATCATGTCACGGTCGATCATCGTGCCCAGTGTGTCCATATAATAGGACGACACGCCGCCGGTCATCAGCAGCAGGATCAGGAACGGTTTTTGCAGCCATTTGCTGGAAAACAGCGCAATGATGAACAGCACCAGGGCAAAAACCGCGATGCCGAACAGGGTGAGATGCAGCATGTTGCCCTCAAATATCCGGTATCCGTTGCCCCAGAAGGTGTTGTTATAGGCGGCCATGATAAAGCCGGCGACAAGGATGCTGAGGATGATGGGGGAAATACCGCGCTTTGCGATCGTGTCTTGGGTTGAACGCTGCATAGTGTGGTCCTGATTGCCTGTGATTGCGCCGTTATAAACTGTTCCGCTTTTGATTGTCACGGGTGGAAAATACGATGCGGTGGTAATCAGCCCAGTTCGGCCTGCACTTTCTTGGTTAGGTTGGCGCGCACAGTGATGTAATAGGTGTGCAATCGCTCGGCCACCTCGTCCGCGTCCATCGTGTTCCATTCAACCAATATCCATCCGCCACATGGCAGATAGGGTGCTTTGCACGCGCGGCCCATGTCGATCAGCAAATCGGCGGTGGGGCCATCGGCGCATTTCAACGACACACCGTTTGGCGCATTGGTGATTGCGAAAATCTTGTTGCCGACTTTCCACACGTTCGGTTCCGGCCCGAAGGGGAATTCCTGCTTGGCGCCTTTGAAGGTCGCGCAGATAGCATTGACTTTGGTTTGGTCCATGGGGCGAGTATGGCAACAGGTGTTGGGGGTGACAAGGTGCGCCGCGTCTGATACCTATGGCGCATGAACAAGAACACTTGCACCTGCTGTATTTGTATTACCAGCTGACATACGTCACGCGGGCCGTTCTTTTCGTTTTCAAACAATGACCGAACTTGATATGCCCGCGGGTGAATTACGCCTGATGAGGAAAACATGGTCGAAATTAAACTGCACAACACCAAGACCCGCAAAAAAGAGGTCTTTACCCCGATAGATGCCAATGACGTGCGCATGTATGTCTGTGGGCCGACGGTTTACGACCGCGCCCACCTTGGCAACGCGCGACCCGTGGTGGTGTTCGACGTGCTGTACCGGTTGCTGCACCATGTGTATGGGGCGGAGCATGTGAATTACGTGCGCAATTTCACCGATGTGGATGACAAGATCATCGCGCGGGCCGAGCAGGATGGGCGCAAGATTGGCGAGATCACGTCCGAAACGACCCAGTGGTTTCTGGAGGACATGGCGGCTTTGGGCGCTCTTACGCCGGACCACATGCCGCGCGCGACGCAGTATATCCCGCAGATGGTGACGATGATCGAGGATCTGATTGCATCAGACCACGCCTATGCTGCCGAGGGCCATGTGCTGTTTGCGGTCGAGAGCTACAAGGAATACGGAGCCCTTTCAGGGCGCTCTATCAAAGATATGATCGCCGGATCAAGGGTCGAGGTTGCGCCCTACAAACGCAATCCGATGGACTTTGTGTTGTGGAAGCCGTCAACCGGCGATCAGCCAGGGTGGGAGTCGCCTTGGGGGTTCGGACGGCCAGGTTGGCATATCGAATGTTCGGCGATGTCGTATGAATTGTTGGGGGCGTCGTTTGATATTCATGGTGGCGGCAATGATTTGATGTTCCCGCATCATGAGAACGAGATTGCGCAAAGCTGCTGTGCGCATCCGAAGGCGGAGTTCGCGCGGTATTGGATGCACAACGAGATGTTGCAGGTCGAGGGCAAGAAGATGTCCAAGTCGTCGGGGAATTTCTTTACGGTGCGTGATTTGTTGGACCAAGGGGTGCCGGGCGAGGTGATCCGGTTTGTGTTTCTGTCGACGCATTATAGGAAGCCGATGGATTGGACTGAGAAGAAGGCTAAAGAGGCAGAGGCGACGTTGCTTAGCTGGAAGAAAACCATTGACCTGTGGCGAGATGATGTTGCCAAGGAATACAGCGGCAAGAACCCGCCAAAAGTAATTACTACTGTTGTTTCGGATGATTTGAATACGGCACTGGCAATAAAAGAGATGCATTCGCTTGCCAAGAAAGCGAAGACAAGTGTGGATGCCGCAATTGAACTAGCCGAGGCACTAGAGTTTCTTGGGTTTGATTATCAGAAAATTTGGTCCGTTTCGTTTGGGTATTCTCTTGAGAAGATATTGGGTGATCCGATCGACATAGAGGTGTTAGAACACCGCCTTGCAGATGCCCATACGACTGCGGTGGAGACAAAAGATTTTGCAGAGGTAGATAGGATAAAAAAGATTCTTGTAGACGCAGGGATCGAGGTAAGGATGTCTAAGACCGATATAACACTTGATATTACCTCCAACTTTGACCCATCCAAACTGGAGGCCCTCAAATGACCCCCTTCACAACAGAGGGCAGCGCCCGACCCTGGGGGGGCGTTAGCGAGGGTTTGGACGTGAGCCACGGTGCAAGATGCGCAACGTATCGTCCAGAGCCAAGGCAGCAAAAGCGCCCTCCCGTGGGGAGGGTCGGGCGCTGTCCGGCGGTGCCGTCCGGTGGTGCGTTATGACTAAAGAGCGGCTCTATATCTACGACACCACCTTGCGCGATGGGCAACAAACGCAGGGGGTTCAGTTCTCGACACCGGAAAAGGTGCAGATTGCTGAAATGCTGGATCAGCTGGGTGTGGATTACATCGAGGGTGGTTGGCCGGGGGCGAACCCGACCGACAGTGCGTTTTTCGAGGCGGGGGTGAAGACCAAAGCTACGATGGCGGCGTTCGGGATGACCAAACGCTCGGGCCGTAGCGCTGAAAACGACGATGTGCTGGCCGCTGTGATGAACGCGGGCACCAGTGCCGTCTGTCTGGTCGGCAAAAGCCACGAATTCCATGTCAAAACCGCGTTGAATATTCCATTGGCGGAAAATGTCGAGAACATCAAAGCCAGCTTTAAACATATCGTTGCCAACGATCGCGAGGCTCTGTTTGATGCCGAACATTTCTTTGATGGCTATAAGGCCAACCCCGAGTATGCGCTGCAATGCGTGCGGGCGGCCTATGACGCCGGTTGTCGCTGGGTGGTGCTGTGCGACACCAATGGCGGCACTTTGCCTGACGAGATCGGCAAAATCACCAAGGCGGTGATTGACGCAGGCATTCCCGGTGAAAATATTGGCATCCACACTCATAACGACACCGAAAATGCGGTGGCGGGCACATTGGCGGCGATCAATGCGGGGGCACGGCAAGTGCAGGGCACGCTGAACGGGCTGGGCGAGCGCTGTGGCAATGCCAACCTGACCACCCTGATCCCGACGCTGTTGCTAAAGCCGCAACTGGCGGAGGGGTTCGAGACGGGGATCAGTATGGACGCCTTGGAAGGGCTGGTGAAAATCAGTCGTCAGCTGGATGAAATCCTGAACCGTGTGCCGCTGCGTCAGTCGCCTTATGTCGGCGCGTCGGCCTTTGCGCATAAGGCGGGGCTGCATGCCAGTGCGATCCTGAAAGATCCGACCACCTATGAGCATATCGAGCCCGCAACTGTGGGCAATGCGCGGATCATTCCGATGTCAAATCAGGCGGGGCAATCCAACTTGCGCAAACGGCTGGCGGATGCGGGTTTGAGCGTTGAAAAAAGTAATCCGGCGCTTGGGCGCATTTTGGAAGTGATCAAGGAGCGCGAGGGGCAGGGGTATTCTTACGATACGGCGCAGGCCAGTTTCGAGTTGCTGGCGCGACGTGAATTGGGCGTTTGCCCCACTTTTTTCGAGGTCAAGCGCTACAAGGTGACGGTGGAGCGCAGGAAGAACAAGTATGACAAGATGATCAGCCTGTCCGAGGCCGTAGTGGTGGTGAAAATTGGCGACGAGAAGAAGCTGTCGGTGTCCGAGAGCATGGACGCTGCTGGCAATGATCGTGGGCCGGTGAACGCGCTGGCCAAGGCGCTGGCCAAGGATATGGGGCCATATCAGGTCTGTATCGACGACATGCGGCTGGTTGATTTCAAGGTGCGTATTACCGATGGTGGCACAGAAGCCAAGACGCGGGTGATTATTGACAGTGAGGATGGCTCAGGCGCGCGCTGGTCTACCGTCGGGGTGTCACCCAACATTGTGGATGCGAGTTTCGAGGCATTGCTGGATGCAATCAATTGGAAACTGATCCGCGACGGGGAGGCGTGATGCGCCAACCCGTTCAACGGAGCGCCGTGCGGCGCAACTGTATGAGCACTGCGTGCGATTGGTGCCTGTGGTGACAGTTGCGCCATTTTACCAACTCTATCGTGATTTGGATCGCGAGGGGCCGGGTGAAGATGCGGATGTGGCTTGGGCTGTGGCGCAGGCCGGTATCGGGCCGGAGGCGCGGATTTGTGATGTGGCCTGTGGTTCGGGCGCGGATATTGCACCGTTGCTGGCAGCTTGCCCCAAAGGGCACGTGAACGCACTGGACAAACAGGCGCATTTTATAACCGAGGCGCGATTGCGGGTTGGCGATGAAATGCGGGTTGATATGCGGGTCGGGGATATGGCGGACATTGGTGGGCCTTATGATTTTATCTGGTGTGCGGGGGCGGTGTATTTTCTGGGGATCACCGCTGTGTTGAAGCTGTGGCAATCATCGCTGGCCAAGGGTGGTGTGATTGCCTTTAGCGAGCCGTGCTGGTGGCGCGACAACCCTGCGCAACGGGCCGTCGTTTTTTGGACTGAATATCCGACAATGACCAATGCGCAGGGCATAAAATC